>CBFGXV010000468.1:0-3423 GCA_965652755.1 uncultured Chryseosolibacter sp.
GGAAACATCCAGATCGCCGATGTTTGAAACCTTGCCTTTGAATGTTGCTTTGGGATATTTATCGGATTCAATATAATTCTCGTTAAAATGCTCTTCCATAAGCGCTTTGCGGAAGTTGAACGAGCGCATGAGCACCGAGGCCGCGATCTCACCGGATTGCACATCGAGAATGCTCACAGCCTGGTTGCTATGAGCCTCGATATCCTCAAGGGGTGCTGATGAGAAAAAAGATGCTCTTCCCGCTCTGTCAATAAATTTCGATTGCGCCCGGGAGTTGCCTGCCAGTGCAAACAGAATAAGAAGTGTTATGAGCGTGCGGCGTTTGCGTGATCTATCAAGTATCATAACTATTCAGGTGACAGAAGCAATCCTTTATCAAGAACGACATCCAGGAGCATGCCATTGCAGACACCTTTAACACGGACGATCTCTCCGCGTTTGAGACGTGTGTATTTTTCCTTCTGATCTTTTTGGAGATAACAGCTGACGCCTGTCACTTCAGTGCTGTCGCCCAGCAGGAGTATCAGGGTACTGTCGTTGAGGATCATTTCCTTTAATGTACCGCGGACTTCGACAACCTTTCCAACATACGCAGCGTTAGCCTGCTGTTCATCGCTGACGAACGCATTAACCAGTTCAGATACAGAAAGCCTGAAGTCAGCTTCTTCGTTTCTCACCGAGCGATGCGGTTTAAAGTACATGAACACTGCGACAACAGATGAGATCAGTATTACGGAGGATATCATAAGCAGAATTCGTTTTCTTTTCATTGAAATATCAATTATTCAGGGCGCCATCGTCGACCCAGCAGGCAATCATGTTGATCTCCGTCTGAGTCAGCGTGCGGCCCTGCGGCATGGACCGGTCACCCGTCACAGCTTTGATCCGGCCCGCATTGTCATGGATGTTCTTGAACACGCGCAAATCCGGGAACTGCGATCCGTTGTGGCAACCACTGATCGTACAGTTGTCCTCGATGATGGGGGCAATGGATGCCGCGAAACTGATGCCGGACCTGACCTTTACAGTTTGAATTACCTGGCAACCGCTCGCATCTGTCACCGTCAGCGTATGGTCACCGCGCGACAAACCGGAGAAGACCGGGTCCGAGGAAACGGCGCCGCCATCAAGTTTGTACTGATATGGTTCGGCACCGTCGAACGCTTCTACCGTTAAACTGCCCTGGGCTGCGTTACATCCTCCGGCGTCAGTGGTCACGAAAGAAATATTCACGCCGTTACTGTTGATCACCGTTGCCTCGATAGTTGACGAACAATTATTTTTATCGATCGCAGTGATCTCATACAAACCGGCGCCGAGTCCTTCAAAAACCGCGGACGTCTGTGGTTCGCCGTCTCCGAGGATATATTTGTAACTACCGCCGCCACCGGAGGCGAGTACTTCCAGGCGTCCGTCCTGCAAGGCACAGTTGGAATTATCCGCTGAAACCAACGTGAGCGTTACTGGATCTTCATCACAATCAACTACCGCCGGGACCACTTCATATTCGCACGACTGCCAGCCAATCGCATTCAACAGGAGTACAGAGGCAATTATTTTTCTCAACATAAACAAAACTTAAAGTACACCAGTCTTCTTCACTGCACTCATTTAACGACACATCACGGAACATTAGACCCTATGTTCCCCTGCGCGATTCGGCTGGCCAGCTGCGTAGGGCTCAGATGTACATTGATATGTCCGTTGTAATTCAACAGTGCATCATAAGTCACCGCAGTACCGTCTTTCATGGCGTCTGCGCTGGTAACGCTCATGCCCGTTGAACCATTTACGTTCTTAAGATCGAGGACAATACTTCCTCCCGTCGCAGCATTGTTTGCATGTATGTGCGCGGGGTGATCCCCTCCTGCAGTTGTGCCATCCAGGTCAAGCGTGATCTGTGCCTTTCCGTTCTTGCGCTTTTCAAATCTGGCAATACCGCTCACACCTGATCCGCCGAGCTCATTCAGCGCATATTCCTTTTTCTCACCGGTGAGCTCATTCTGACCAATATCACCTTGTACAACGAACGTACTTCCGGTATGAACATTCAGATAACCGTTAAAGTCAAGCAGTTCATCGTAAGAGATCGCCGTTCCGTCTTTGAGCGTGTCCACCTGCGAGGCCGCAAGACCTGTTGTGCCGTCAACATTTTTGAGATTGATCACGATCGTGCCGCCCTGGGCTACGGTATTCGCATGAATATGCGATGGATGGCTCGCTCCCGGTTGCGTTCCGGTGAGGGCAACGGTCACCAGCGTCGAACCATTCAACCGTTTCGAGAAGGTTGCTGTGCCTGTGACCGCGGGGTCTGCTACCGGGGAAAGCTTATATACCTTGCTGTCTCCCGTAAGTTCATTTTCGCCGATGTCGCCTTGCGCGATAAGCGTACCCAGATCGGTTTCGCTGGCGTGAACGTTCACATATCCATCGAACGCCAGCAGGTCTTCATAGCTGATCGCGGTTCCATCGTTCAGACTTTTGACGACTGTTTCGCTTTTCCCGTTGGCGCCGTTCACGGCAGTAAGGTCAAGTACAATGCCGCCTGTCTCGGCCGCGGAGTTCGCGTGGATGTGGGCCGGGTGCGTGCCGGACTGCGTGCCGGTCAGTTGAATTGTGATGAGCACCTGGTCGTCATCCCGTTCCGCAAAGGTTACATTACCGCTAATGCCAGGGTCTGACACCGATGAAAGCTCATACGTTTTGCTATTGCCTGTCAGTTGTGGTTGCGGTTCATCATCGTCATCGCAGGCGGAGAAAAAAAATACTGAGGAGAGGATCATGCCACAGGTCAGAAAGGCTCGTAAATATGTTTTCATAATTTTTGTTTTAGATTTTTTGCAATGCGATTCAATGCGACTGAAAATTTCAGTCATGTAGTACGTATGTAAAGTCAATTGAAGTGAGCCCGTGGAACTAGTCGGGCGGGCGACTCCTTGCGGGTATCGCAAGGTTGTTCTTTCGCAAAACGGTATATCGGACCGTGATGGAAGCACCCGTGCTGAAAAGCTTGAGATTCGTCCAGCCAATTTCCTCCACGGGTATTTTCACGTACGGTTCCAGGCCCAGCATCAGGCCTGGCATTACCTGGCGCTCATATCCAACAGAAAGATTTACCATGTTGAAAAGGAATCGCGAGCTGCCCCTCGAATCCCATCTTTCTTTCGCGCCGGGATTCGGCTGATCAAAATAATAAACGTAGGACTCGCTCTCCATGAGGTAACTTGATACGCCTGCGCCCACAAGCCATCGGTTCTTTCCCCTATGGTATAGCGTGTATTGAGCCATGAGCGGAAATTCCAGAATGCTGCATGATCCATCAATCGTTTCAGGGATGATTCCGTTCGTATTGTTTTTCCAGTAGCCTGTGGGTGGCCGGTATTCCCCGCCGCTGCCGGTATATTGTTTTTGCGTTTTAATGAC
>CBFGXV010000469.1:0-3422 GCA_965652755.1 uncultured Chryseosolibacter sp.
TGATGCTCAGGCGGCATCCTGTCTCCGCGTCCTGCTAACCGTGCGCATAAAAATATTGTGAACTCAACTTCTGGTTTAGACCATTCATCTGTTCCCCTTACCATCACGGTCCAGGATCTGTGCAAGCGATTCAACCGCGAATGGATCTTCAAAAAACTAGACTATCAGTTTCGCTCGGGAAACACGTACGCCATTACCGGGCCGAACGGTTCGGGGAAATCGACCCTGCTGCAAGTGCTATGGGGGCAAGTACCTCAAAGTTCCGGTGAGATCAATTACAGCAAAGGCGATGCATCGATCGCGATGGAAGAGATCTTTCGCTACGTAGCCATCGCAACGCCATACATGGACCTCATCGACGAGTTCACGCTGGAGGAAATGCTGAATTTCCATTTCAAGCTCAAGAGGCTGCGTCCGGGATACACGCTTGAGGACCTGCCGCGTATTATGTACCTGGAGGACGCGCGCGACAAGCAACTGGTCAATTTCTCATCCGGCATGAAGCAGAGACTGAAGCTGGCCATGGCACTTTACACGGACGCGGACGTGCTGTTTCTGGACGAGCCGGGAACGAACCTTGACGTCAAGGCTTTTGCATGGTACCTCGGGGAGCTCGCGAAAATCCCGCCGAAAACCATCATCTTGATCGCTTCAAATAATCCTGAGGAATATCCGGCCAACGCCAGCATTCTTCACATCATGGATTTTAAGCGATAATCCGCGTCCGGCAGGGCCGGCGGGCATAATAATTTTTATCTAAGTATCGGCCTTTGCCCTGAATCCGCCCAAAAGCCCCGAAAAAGGCGAAAAGGTTACATTTCAGGGCATTTTCGGTATCTATTAACTGGGGCTGACCATTGAATTGTGTATTTTTACTTAAACGTACCATAGTCTTTAATCTCTGATAAATGAAAATAGCATTCCGATCACTTTCGCTTCTGGTTCTGGTTGTGGTTTCAACATTTTACGCCGGATGCAAAAAGAATCCCGAAAATGAGGACACGGAAGAGAAAAAACAGCTCGAAAAGCTCGTGGGCGACTGGACTCTGGTCACGGCAAACGACGGCCAGGACAGGACCACCGATTTCCGGGATCCGGTAGACAATTCACCCCTTGTCCTTCACATTGAAGGAGCCTACAGCGGCGAAGGTAAGACCTACAATTACAGGTTTACAGGAACCCGCCCGAACCCCAGCCCCTGGCCGGAGAACGGTATCTGGAAATTTGGCAATCCCAAGTCGACCCAGATCATCCGCGACCCGGGTGGCGTGAATGAGATCGCCATGACATACACGGTAACGGAGACGAACCTGATCATCAGCTTTACGGTTCCGGATGGAAGCGCTGGCTGGCCGGGTTCCAGCAGGGTCAGGAACGTGATCGGCGATTGGGAATTCACATTTGAAAAATAACATCAAAGGCCTCGGAAGAGGCCTTTTTCATTTCAGGATCACAATTGTGATCCCGTCGCCGCCGCGCTCGACGTGCTCATCGTGGAATGTAGCAACCTGTTTCACCCGACCCAATTGCTCGCGGATAACCTTTCGCAGCACTCCTTCGCCCTTGCCGTGAAGGATCCTGAGCTCGCCATGTCCCAACAACAAAGCATTGTCAAGGAATTCGTCTAAAAGCGGGATCACCTCCTCTACCCTCTTGCCTCTGACGTCAAGCGTGGAATTAAAATGGGCCTGCTTCTCGTAAAGATTAATCCCCGACGTCCTGCGCACAGTCACCTCCTTCTCCATCGCGGAAGTCACTTTCTCCAGCTTGTTCAGGCGGATGTGTGATTTGATATCTCCAAACTGTACCGACGCGGTCTGATCCCTTACGGAAATAACGGTACCGCTACCATCCTGGCCGATGATCCTCACGCGATCGCCCTCGCGAATGGGTGTCTTCACCTTTTCAGTTTTCTCCACCTTCTTCTGGCCCACGCGCTGGTTCAGCGCCTGAAGATTCTGACGCACTTTCATCGTCTCCTTTTTCTCAGCCTTGTTTTCGCGGATGTGCCGGATTGTCTTTTCGATCTCGCGGTTCGTTTCTTTCAGAAGCCCGGCGGCTTCCTCCTTTGCCTTCGAGATGATTTCCTTTTTCCGCGTTTCAAGATCGGTTGATAACGCGTGGTATTTCGCCAGCGACTGTTTCAGCTGCGCTTCTTCCCGCTCCATGCGACGGATCTTTTCGCTGAGATCGTGGCGGTCTTTTTCCAGATTGCGGACCAGTGTTTCAAAACCTGCCAGGTCTTTGCCCACGAGCTGCTCAGCCTTGTGCAGCGTTGAATCCGGAAGACCGGTTTTTTTGGCGATCTCCAGGGCAAACGAGCTTCCCGGTTTGCCAATATCAAGTATGTAGAGCGGCTGAAGATGCTCGCTGTCGAATCGCATCGCAGCATTGCGTATACCCTGCCGTTGGCCGGCGAATAATTTCAGGTTGTAGTAATGAGTTGTAGCCACACCCCATACGCGCTTGGAAAGCAACTCCTGCAACACCGCCTCCGCAATGGCCCCGCCAAAATTTGGATCCGTGCCGGAGCCCAGCTCATCGAGCAGAACCAGAGACCGGTCGCCCGCGGACGAGAGGAACACTCCCATGTTACGCAGGTGACTGCTGTATGTGCTCAGGTCGTTCTCGATGGATTGCTGATCGCCGATGTCCAGGAAAATATCCCTGAAGACTCCAACTCTGGACCTGTCCGACAACGGGATAAGCAATCCGCACTGCACCATGTATTGCAGCAATCCGACGGTCTTCAGACATACGGATTTACCTCCGGCATTCGGCCCGGACACAAGCAGCATCCGGTCGACGGGATCAAGTTCGATATTCAACGGCACAACTTCGCGTTTGCCACGCAGACTCAGGAACAGCAGGGGATGTTTTGCTTCATACCACGTGAGCTCGGGACTATTGCCAATAGCCGGGAGGTCGGCATGGATCTCAACTGCGAATTTTGCCTTTGCCCGGATAAAATCAATGCGCGCTAAGAATTGAAAAGAGTTTGCGAGCGCAGGCAACTCGCGGCGCATGGCCGAGGTAAGTTCTTTTAGGATAAAAATGATCTCGCGTTTCTCCGCGTGCTCCAGGTCTCTGATCTCATTGTTGGCATCGAGCATCTCCGCAGGCTCCATAAATACGGTTTGGCCTGTAGCGGATTCATCGAGAATAAATCCTTTTATTTTCCGCTTGTGCTCCGCGTGGATCGGTATTACAACGCGGCCATCGCGCACGGTGGGAAGCGATCCTTCAGGCACCCACCGCTCGGCGACGGCCTGTCTGAAGAGTTGGTCAGCCAGACGGCGCAACCGGGTCTGCTCTTCCCGAAGCCTCTTGCGGATCTTGCCGAGCTCCGGGCTCGCACTATCTTTTACAGTGCCCTTGTCGTCCACCTTCTGGTAGATCATTTCCGTAAGCCGCGAGCTGAT
>CBFGXV010000470.1:0-3418 GCA_965652755.1 uncultured Chryseosolibacter sp.
ATGAGTTCCATGAGGTCATTGCGCACAAATGGTTCTCCTCCGGTGAGTCTGATCCTGAACATCACCACCCTTATCCTGGAATCGGTTCAGGAGATCAATTCAAAATACGGCGGTTTTTTCAGACAGGTCGAAATTTTTTCCGTCATTATCTTTACAATCGAGTACATGCTCCGGGTCTGGTCGAGCGCAGAGAATCCAAAGTATAAAAAGCCGGTAACAGGCCGGCTTCGTTATATGGGTTCAACGATGGCGGTTGTCGACCTCCTCGCGATCTTGCCTTTTTACCTCAGCTATCTGCCAATTGATCTCCGCTTCTTAAGGATCATCCGGCTTCTGAGACTATTCCGCTTACTGAAAATAGTGCGATACCTTAAGGCGCTGAATCTTATCCAGGCCGTGTTGCGAGAAAAGAAAGAACAGTTGTATCTCAGTGTTATGTTCATATTCTTTTTGCTGATCATTATTTCAACGCTCATGTTTTATGTTGAAAATGACGCGCAGCCTAACGTATTCACAAGCATTCCCGCCAGCATGTGGTGGGGAATTGAAACACTGACCACCGTGGGCTATGGAGACATGCTTCCTGTCACCCCTTATGGGCGACTGCTCGGCGGAATGATATCCGTCCTGGGCATCGGACTTTTTGCGCTTCCTGCAGGGATCCTCTCTTCAGGTCTTACCGAGCATCTTCAGAACGCGGCCATCCATAAAAGAAAGAAAATCAAATGTCCGCATTGTGGCGGGGATGTTCTTCATCAATAGAATGGTATGCAATCAGGGCGCGAATGATTGCATGCGGAAAAGGATAAACCCGGGATGTAAAAAATTATCGAAAATAAAAAAGGGAGCCTTAAAGCCCCCTGGATGAATATTGTGTCCGTTAGAAATCAATTTGGCATCATCACCCCCGTCGGGTTTGCAGAGATCCATTCCTCGCCGTCCTCGAAAACTTCTTTTTTCCAAATGGGAGCTTTCTCTTTCAGGTTATCGATGATATACTGACAAGCCGCAAAAGAATCCTTGCGATGTGGCGTCGACACAGCAACTACAACTGACACTTCACCTGGCTTCAGAGTTCCAATCCTGTGGCTTACGGCCCACCCCAGTAATCCCCATCGTCGCGAAGCATCCTCGATGATCTTCTTTATCTCCGCGACTGCCATGGCCTCGTAAGCTTCATATTCCAGCCACAACACATTCTTGGCGTGAGCCGTGTTGCGAACTGTTCCGACAAACACATTTACTGCCCCGGCCCCCAGGCTGGATGCAGTATCGATGACCTTCTGTACATCAATTGGTTTTTCTGTGATTTTAATCATTTGCGATCCGTTGAATGCAATAGTCCTGAGATGAATAAAACTAAGATGATTAAAACTAGCGATATAAAAAGCAAATATCAAGGATCGGGCCTTCTAACCAGGTATTATTTCACCCCAGACAGCAACAACTGCGCAACAGACAAAAATGCCGCTTCACCCGCCGCTCACCGGCGGAATGAGTGCAATTTCATCCGATTCACCGATGGAAAGATCGTCCTCCGCGTATGAGTTGTTGACTGCTATCATCAATGAACGTAGCCCCGCCAACGAAGGATATCTGGTTTTCAGCGCTTTCCGCAACGAAGCAACGTCATTGCCTTCAAATTCGACAACCGCTTCGCGGGATCCTACAATCTCCCTTGTTATTCCAAAGGTCTTGATGACAAATTTGCCCATATGCTGACTACCTGGATTTGATTTAAATGATTAAAAGAAGAAATAACCCGGATCTTCCTTATTTTTAGTTCAAAAATAAACATTAATTGGAATTCCAATTCCTTGCGTTTTGGCAAACACTTTATACGATAATCACGGACGTCCTCTCAATTATCTGCGGCTGGCAGTAACAGACCGGTGCAACCTCCGTTGCTTCTACTGCATGCCTGAGGAAGGAATCCGATACCTTCCAAAAAAGGAATTGCTGACGTTTGAGGAGATCGTGCGCCTCGTCTCGCTCACGGCGTCTATGGGAATATCCAAGATCAGACTCACCGGAGGAGAACCATTTGTGCGCAATGACCTCATGGAACTCATCACGCGTATTGTGGAGATCCCGGGCGTACGCGACCTCCACCTGACAACCAACGGGCTGCTCACAGCACCTCATATTCCGGAACTGAAAAGGCTGGGCATCGCATCAGTTAACCTCAGCCTTGACACACTCGATAAAGAGCGGTTCAAGACCATCACACGACGCGACGAGTTCGACAACACTTACAAAACGCTGAACCTGCTCCTTGAAAATCAAATCCCGCTGAAGATTAATGCGGTGGTCATGGACGGCCGGAATACACAGGATATCATTCCAATGGCCGGCCTGACCCGCGACAATGATATCACCGTGCGTTTTATCGAGGAGATGCCATTCAACGGCGACGGAAGGCCTGCAAGCCTGCTGTGGACTCACAAAAAGATCCTCGCGCACCTCGAGCTTCACTTCCCTGGCATTAGCAAGATCAGGGATCCGGATAACTCAACTGCCTTCCACTACAGGATTCCGGGCCATAAGGGTACTCTTGGAATCATAGCAGCCTTCAGCAGGACATTCTGCGGTTCGTGCAATCGCATTCGCGTGACCGCGCAGGGTGTCCTGAAAACATGTTTATACGACGACGGTGTTCTCGATATTAAGCACCTGCTGCGGTCGGGGCTTGACGACGACGCGATAAAAAACAAACTCATAAATGCATTCAATCACAGGGCAAAGGATGGCTTTGAAGCAGAAGTAAACCGGAAGGATCATCACACTGCCCATGAATCTATGTCAACAATCGGCGGATAAAGCGATTCCGCCGCCCAGCTCCTCCGTTACCTGATGGATACACAACTGCTCATCCTTTTTTTGTGTTTCTTCTCTATTGCACTTATCTATTCCTCCGTCGGGTTTGGCGGTGGCTCAAGCTATCTCGCGTTACTTGCTGTGATGGGAATCCATTTCGAGATCATCCGGCCTGCTGCGCTGCTGTGCAACATCATAGTCGTCTGCGGCGGTACATTTATCTTCTGGAGATCAGGTGCGCTTGATATAAGAAAAAGCTGGCCCTTCCTCTGCGCCAGTATTCCGCTCGCATTCATCGGCGGCTACTGGCGGATCGAAGATGCCTCTGTGTTTTTTACGTTGCTGGGGATCTGTCTGATCGTGGCCTCGGTACTTCTGTGGATCCAGCCTGCGGCAAATACTAAAAGTCATTTCAGCAGCGCACCGCTGAACGCAGCCCTCGGCGGTGGGATTGGTTTTCTTTCGGGCTTCGTCGGGATCGGTGGCGGAATTTTCCTCAGTCCGATACTGCATCTGATCGGCTGGGGGGAAGCGCGGAAGATCTCGGCCCTTGCAAGTCTCTTCATCCTTGCGAATTCTATCAGCGGACTGGCAGGACAAC
>CBFGXV010000471.1:0-3416 GCA_965652755.1 uncultured Chryseosolibacter sp.
TCTGCAGATAGACAAGGGAAGGACGCTCGAACAGAAGTATCTGCTGTATGGCGAGGGTAAGTGTTTTCAGCATGGGGGGATCTGATAATTGGTAGACGAACTTTAGACACCAAAGGTTGATCATACCCCTATCCCTTTGAAAAAAAAATCGGGCAACTGCTTAAAAATCCTCCTAAAAGCGTTTAAAAAATTCGGATGATTCAGGGACGGCGGATTCAGGGACAAACGAGGCCGTGGCTAGCTTTTCTTTCTGAGCGGTTGCAACAGGTATTCCAGCCCGTTGAGCTTGATCTCATAGACAGTTGAGAGAAGCATGCCCATCTTTCCAGGAGGAAATCCCTTGCGTGCGAACCATTCAAGGTACTCTACTGGCAGGTCGCAAAGGATCCGCCCTTTGTATTTCCCAAACGGCATACGCATTGAGGTAATCGTTGTTAGGACGTCATTTGCATTTGAGCCGGCTTCGGGCATAGTAACGGTTATTCAAGGCCTCAAAGATGCAATATTACACGGTATCGCTGATGAATTGCAAAAGGCCCGCGATCAGGGAGACAAGATACCGCGACGGTCTATCGGTCTTACGAACCAGGCTGGCCTGATTCTTCGGCCGCAGCATCGCTCAATTATAGGCTCATTCCGAGCGCAGGGAATGAACGGGATTACTAAAAGCGGCTTTAAGGGCCTGGAAGCTTATCGTAAGCATTGCGATCACAAAAGAGACTGCGCCTGCAAACAGAAATATGCCTGCGCCGATATTAATGCTGTACTGAAAATCGGAGAGCCACTTTTCCATCGCGTAATAACCGATCGCGCTGGCGAATACAAATGCGACCATGATGAGCTGTAAAAATTCAGCGGAAAGACTGTAGAGGATAGCACCATGGCTGGCGCCAAGGACCTTTCGAATTCCAATCTCCTTCTTTCGCTGCTCAGCAGTGAAGGCCGACAGGGCGAACAAGCCAAGGCTGGCGATCAGGATGGCAAGGAACGTAAAATGCGTGAACATGGTGGCAAAGGCCTCTTCGTTCCGGTAAAGTGACGCGAACTGTTCGTCCAGAAAATTGTATTCAAACGTGCTTCCCGCGTTCACTTTTTTCCAGGTCTGCTCTACGAAAGCAATTGTCTCAGATACGTCCGCGGGCTTGATACGAATGGAAAGCGCGCCGTTGTTTGCGTTGTACAGCATAAACATTGGTTCGAGCTTGTGCCTGATCGTTGCAAAATGAAAGTCGTTTACGAGTCCTACGACAGTGTAAGTTGTCAGATCGTTGCGTGTAGCGCCCGATTGCAAGCTGATCTTTCGCCCGACGGGATCACTCCATTTGAGCAAACGCGCCATCTCCTCGTTGATGATCATGGAAAGTGAATCGTCATAATCGAGGGAGAAGTTTCTTCCTTCCAGGATCTTCATGCCCATAGCAGGAACGAACGTGTCATCAGCCACCATCACACTCGTAATGATATTCGTCTCCTCCGTCGAGCCCTCGGGGAAGATCGTGGTTCTTCCAAGTTGTTGACCCAGCCGGCTGGACGAAGTTCCTGCAGCGACAATGTTTTCGTTCCGCAGCAATTCGGTCTTGAGTGTCGTGGCACGCGATACCGCTGCGCCGTTCTGCTGGATCGTGATAACCTGTTCGCGGTTATAACCAAGATCGGTGGTGTAAATAAATTTCATTTGCTGATACACAATGCCAGTGCCAACCATCAAGGCGATAGAGATCGTGAATTGTAACACCACGAGTACTTTTCTCAATCCGATCCCGCCCGCAGAATTCTTGAACGCTCCCTTCAGGACTAACACGGGTTTGAAGGACGAAAGGACGAACGCAGGGTACAGGCCTGCTAATACCCCGACCGTTATCACCAGAGACGCAAGTATCGCAACGCTTCGTCCCTCCAGAAGAACAGTCAGATCAGCATGGCGCTGATAAATGTTGTTCAATACAGGCAAAGCCAGTACCACGAGGACGATAGCAATGATTGCAGACAGAAGGGTCACAAGAACAGATTCCGTCAGATGCTGGCCTATCAGCTGGTGCCTTGCTGCGCCGATCACTTTTCTCATGCCCACCTCTTTGGCGCGCGCCGCGGATCTTGCCGTAACAAGGTTCGTAAAGTTTACAGCGGCAAGGATCAGGATGAGGATAGCAATGGTCGACAGCACATAGACGTTTTGCTCATCCGTCTTGTTCGCGTTGGTTTCAAACAAGATGTCCTTTGATTTGAGATGAATGTCTTCAAGTGTTTGCGTGACAGGGGTGAAGAATTCAAATGCGTTGTTCTTTTTGCTGATCGCCTGAAGCTTTGCGTTGAGGTCAGCTTCATCTACAGGCTTGTCGAGCAAAAGATAGGTGAAGCAAAAGATCCCCTGCCAGGTTTCAAGCGCCTGTCTTAATCCGTCTTCATTCTGTCCCGGCACGAGGGAATGCAGCAGGTCGAACTGAAGGTGTGAGTTGGCAGGTGGATCTGCCAGCACCGCCGTCACATTAAGATCCGTATTTTGATTTAGTTTGACCGTTTTTCCGACAGCCTTGTCGTTGCCAAAAATTTTCTTTGCCAGGGAGGCAGTGATGGCAATTGAGCCTGGCTGATCGAGAACACCTGTGGTCGCGCCATCGATCACAGGAAAATCGAAGACACTGAATACCGATGGATCTACACGGAACGCTGCTTCGCATTTGAGGGTATTGCCTTCGTAGCTCAGGTCGTATCTTCCTCCCCCTGTGATGCGGACACTTTCAATCACTTCCGGAAGTTCTTCTTCTGCAACCGGTCCGAGTTGCGGTTGCGTGACCCCCACCAGTTTGCTGCTGACGCCTTCCGCGCTGTCGATGGTCAGCACCCTTACGATATTTCTGTACTTGCCGTGGAATTTGTCAAAGGATAGGTCTTCCCGGATATATAGATAAATGATGATGCTTGCCGCTAATCCAAATGCGAGTCCGGCAATCTTGATAAATGAATAGGTCTTTTCTTTGGAAAGACTCCGCAGGGCAATTGTAAAGTAACTTTTAAGCATGGGGAAGATTTGTCAAGCCGTAATTCAAAGGTAGTGCCACAACGCTTCGGGCTTTATTTTGCAATTTGAACACTTTTGTCAGGATGCTCTGCTCAATGTCGGACATTTACGTCCGCCTTCGGTCATTATTTACTTGTCTGGCGCTGTAAAATCCAATATATTTTGGAGACAAAACTTTCCCTTGAAGTCACTTTACACTGCAGTAGTCCTTTTAACCCTATTGTCCTGTACACCTTCTCAGGAGGATCAGCAGGCGTTCCAGACACTGAAGCTGGAACACGACAAGCAGAACGGTACCATCTCGCTTTTGCGTACAAACGAAGAACGCGCGATACTGGTGCAACATGCGAAAGCTGGTACGCGTCCTTACATCCATCCGATTGTGGCGCCGGATGGA
>CBFGXV010000472.1:0-3407 GCA_965652755.1 uncultured Chryseosolibacter sp.
TTCTCGGCGGACGCCGCATGATGTTGGGTTCATTTTTTTCCGATGCAAGCGCGAGGCCAGGTAGCCCATCCGTAATAAGGTTGATCCAAAGGATGTGTATTGCAAGGAGCGGGATCGGCAATCCGAAGAACGGCGCGAGGAACAAAGTCCATATTTCGCCGGAGTTTCCCGTCATAATGTATTTAATGAACTTGAGGATGTTATCAAATATTCTTCTGCCGTGTTTAACGGCCTTGATGATAGTCGCAAAATTATCGTCCAGCAAAATCATGTGCGATGCTTCCTTGGACACCTCCGTTCCGTTGATACCCATAGCGATACCGATGTCCGCATTTTTCAGAGCCGGTGCGTCGTTCACGCCGTCGCCGGTCATCGCCACAAAATGCTTGCGCGACTGCAGTGCGCTGATGATCCTGAGTTTCTGTTCGGGGCTGACGCGCGCGTACACGCGGATGTGCTCAACTTTTTGATTGAATTCCTCGTCGCTGAGCTTTTGCAGCTCAGGACCTGAGATCACCAGGTCCTTCTCTCCCTCGATTATTCCGAGATGTTCCGCAATCGCTTTGGCTGTGAGTTTGTGATCGCCGGTGATCATGACTGGTTTTATGCCGGCATCCTTGCATTCCGCTACAGCCTGCTTCGCCTCCTCGCGGGGTGGATCGATCATCCCGGCGAAGCCGATGAACGTGAGTGAAGATTCGATCTCTTCGGGGTCCAGTTTCTGAGGCAATTCGGGAAAAACGCGGAGCGCATATCCCAGCGTTCGGAAACCCCTGGACGCCATCTCGTCAGCTTTCTTTTCAAACTCCGGAACGAAACGCTGCTGTTCGGGATTGAGTTTATCAAACAGCACATCAACCGCTCCCTTCACCACAGCGATGACACCAGACGGCGTTTGGTGCAGCGTAGTCATCCGCTTGCGTCTGGAATCGAACGGCAACTCTGCGATGCGCGGATATTTATCTTCCGTCGACGGACGATCGTGCCCGTGGTCCTGTGCATATTGCGCAAGGGCCACTTCCGTTGACTCTCCGACCCACACGCCGTCTTTATCCTTTGTTACATCATTGTTGAGCGACATCGCAAGTATCAGCCTGTCCTTTTCATCGAAACCTGTTCGTATGACCCGTTCCCCGGATGGTTCGTAGATCTCCTGCACGGTCATCTTGTTTAAGGTGAGTGTGCCGGTCTTGTCGGAGCAAATGTAAGTCACTGACCCGAGCGTCTCCACTGCCGGAAGTTTCCTTATCAGCGCGTTGTTCCTGACAAGCCTCTTCGCGCCAAGCGCCAATGCCACGGTGACGAGGGCTGGCAGCGCTTCCGGAATAGCAGCAACTGCGAGTGAGATGGATGTAAGCAACATGGTAGACCACGATTCGCCGCGCTGCCATCCAACAAAGAAAAATATAATACAAAGGATCAGGATCACGATCGTGAGTACGCGGCCAAAGGCGTTCAGTCGTTTCTGGAGTGGTGTCTTGACTTCGTCAGTCTGGATCATCTTCGCGATGCGGCCAAACTCCGTTTTCATTCCCGTTGCCACAATGTATCCAACACCCCGGCCGTTGGTCACCGATGTTCCTCTGTAGCCCATGTTAACACGGTCGCCCAAGGGGTGATCGCCGGGCGCGAGGGGATCGGTAATTTTCTCAACGTTCACAGACTCGCCGGTGAGCGCCGATTCGTCAACGCGGAGCGTATAGGCTTCGACCAGTCTTACATCGGCAGGAATAATGTTTCCAGCTTCGAGCGTAACAACATCGCCGGGCACGAGCTCCTCGGCCGGTATTTCAATGGACTGTCCGTCGCGTATAACCCGCGCATTCGTCGCGGCCATATTCTGCAATGCCTCCATTGCTTTTTCGGCCCGATATTCCTGGACAACGCCCACAATAGCGTTGATGACAACAATAGCGAGAATAACAATTGTATCGGTCAGTTCCCCGACAATGCCCGAGACCACGGCGGCGCCTATCAACACCAGTATCATAAAATCCGTGAACTGATGCAGGAACATTCCCAGGACTGTTTTTTTCTTCCCGGCCTCAAGGGCATTTTTGCCGTGCTCGTTCAAACGATGACGCGCGTCTTCTCCTGAAAGTCCCGATGGAGTGCTCTTTAACCTCCTTGCGACTTCCTCAACTGTTTCCAGGTAATATTCCATTGATCGCTACAAAAGGGGTGACAACAATCTCGCTACTCTTTCAGGAAATTGTTTGAACATCGGTCGTTTTCTCCACATATCCGGTTGGATCTTTTCAGAGTTTTCAATATCCTCCAGGAAGTTTGCCCGCAGCTCCTCCGCGATTTTCGTTCCGTAGATAACCGCATTCACTTCAAAATTCACATCAAAACTTCTGTAATCCTTATTGGCGGTACCCACGATGGATATAGAATCGTCGACAACCATCGTTTTGACATGAATAAATCCTTTTCGATAGAGGTAAATTTCCACGCCAGCCCGCAGCATGTCATCGTAATAACTCCACGCTGCAGCGTTCACCAGTTTCGAATCAGAGATACCCGGTGCCAGCAACCGCACTCTGACGCCACCAAGGGAAGCGATCTTCAACGCATTGATGATCGTCTCACCCGGTATAAAATAGGGCGTCGTGACGAGTATCTCTTTCCTGGCGAGGTTTATGGCTTTGACCAGGGACAGCATGATGGTCGATGTCGGTGAATCGGGACCACTCGCAGCGATCTGAACACATTCGTTGCCCTCAGGGTTGGGCCGGGTGTCGAAATAAAAAGAGTCCGGTTTCAACTGTTGCTTTGCACAAAAATTCCAGTCGCAGAAGAAGAGATACTGCAGATATTGTACTCCCGGGCCATCAATGCGCAGATGGGTGTCCCTCCAAAAAACTTTTTGTTTTTTTCTCCGGTGATATCGGGGATCATTGATGTAGCGGTCGCTGATATTGATCCCTCCTACGAATCCAGTTTTGCCGTCGACCACAATGATCTTCCTATGATTGCGGTAGTTCAGCGGATTCGCCAGGAGAATAAACCTGATCTTGTTGAAGGGATAGGCCTCCACACCTGCCGCGCGCAGATCGCGGGCAAACTTCTTGCGGATAGAACGGCTTCCAAACGCGTCAAAGATGAGGCGCACCTTCACGCCCTCCCTCGCCTTGCGCATGAGGATCTGCTTTACTTCGTTGCCTACGATGTCATTCTCGTAGATGTAGTACTCTATATGAATGTGGTGTTTGGCATTCTTGAGCGCTTCGAACACCTCGGGAAATTTTTCTTCACCATTCACCAGCAGCTTGAGAGCGTTTCCCGTCGTCAGCGGACTAAAGCTGTCGTTGAGCAAAAGGGTCACGAGACTCTTCGCGGCGCCGATCGATTTGGGATCCCATTGAAGGTTCAGTTCGGTTTTGGAGATTACTTCTTCTATAAGC
>CBFGXV010000473.1:0-3402 GCA_965652755.1 uncultured Chryseosolibacter sp.
GGGGATAAGGGGATAAGGGGGATAAGGGAGGTAAGGGGATAAGGGGGATAAGGGGATAAGGGATAAGGGGGATAAGGGAGATAAGGGGTTAGGCTTGAGATTCTGTCCCTGGGGTGGTCGAACGGCGAAGTTCAAGATTCAAAGTTCAAGGTTTACAGAGGTAATCGATGGACGCAAGACGTTTAAAACGTCAATCGACATTGAAAAGCAAATTAGTTGTACAGTTATAATTTTAAATAATAAGGAATGTCCGAATTAAACAATCAACTCTTACGGTTTACGACAGCAGGGAGCGTAGATGATGGAAAGAGTACTCTCATTGGCCGTTTGCTTTATGACAGCAAATCCATTTTCGAGGATCAGCTCGAGGCTGTGGAGAAATCAAGTGCAAAAAAAAAGGTTTTGATTACGTAGATCTCTCGCTGCTGACGGATGGGTTGAAGTCGGAACGCGAACAGGGGATCACCATTGACGTTGCATACCGTTACTTTGCTACACCAAAGAGGAAGTTTATCATTGCAGACACTCCTGGCCACATTCAGTACACGCGAAACATGGTGACAGGCGCCTCGACGGCGAACCTCGCGCTTATTCTGATAGACGCGCGCAAAGGACTGGTAGAGCAGACTTACCGCCATTCCTTTATTGCGTCTCTTTTGAAGATACCGCACATTATCGTCTGTGTAAACAAGATGGATCTTGTGAACTATGACGAAGCGGTTTACGATCGCATCGTGCAGGAGTATAAAGCTTTTTCTTCCAAGCTGGAAATTTCGGATATCCAGTTTGTTCCGATCAGCGCGCTTGTAGGCGACAACGTTGTGAATCGATCCGCTACGATGACCTGGTACCAGGGCGCGACGCTGATACACATGCTTGAAACCGTTCACATAGAAAGCGATTACAACCATATTGACAGCCGTTTTCCGGTGCAGTATGTTGTCCGCCCTCATTCGAAGGAATACCATGATTTCAGAGGTTACGCGGGACGCATTGCAGGTGGGATCTTCCGGCCGGGTGACGAGGTGCTGGTGTTGCCATCAGGCTTTAATTCCAGGATCAAGGGAATTTATTTTGGCGAGCAGGATATCGCCGAAGCCTTCGCGCCGATGTCTGTTACGATGACGCTTGAAGATGAGATCGATATCAGTCGCGGCGACATCATTGCCAAGCCCAACAACCAGCCCAAGGTGGACCAGGACATCGACCTGATGCTTTGCTGGATGAATCAGCGGGCGGTGAATATCAACAGCAAGTTTTACATCAAGCATTCGACGCGCGAGGTAAGGGGAGTGCTGAAGGAGATACAGTACAAGCTCGACATCAACTCGCTGACGCGCGTGGACAACGTTACGCAGCTGCAGATGAACGACATCGCGCGCGTAAAGATACATACAGCCCAACCGTTGTTTTTCGACAGCTACCGCAAGAACCGTATCACCGGTAGTCTGATACTCGTGGATGAAGGCACGAATGAGACTGTAGCGGCGGGCATGATTGTTTAACGATCGGCCCAGGGAAAGACAGGATACATCACCCTTAAATAGAAAACCGGAGAATTATGGAAAAGATATCTGATCACGGGATCCTGCTTGATGTGGAAGCATTGTTGATCCTCGCTATCCAGGCAGCAGAAGAAGGGTGCAGGGAAATCCTGAAGGTTTATAACTCCGGTGATTTCGGAGAGGAGGCAAAAGGCGACAAGTCGCCGTTGACGCTCGCTGACAAAAACGCGCATCTGAAAATTTCTGCAATCCTTGAGCCGGCCGGTTTACCCATCCTGAGCGAAGAAGGAAAAGATGTTCCTTATTCGGAAAGGCGAAACTGGAATTATTTCTGGATGGTCGATCCGCTGGATGGCACCAAGGAGTTCATCAAACGCAACGGGGAGTTTACTGTAAACATTGCCCTGATCCATCAGGGAACGCCTGTTCTCGGGGTTGTTGCCGTGCCGGTTTCTCACGAGATCTATTATGCCACTCAGGGGTATGGCGCCTACGTCCGGAAGGGCGGGGTCGATCACAAACTTGAGAAGCGCGCAAGGGTTGATCTTCAGCGCGATGGTTTACGGGTGGTAGCCTCGCGTTCGCATATGAATGACGAGACGCGTGACTTTATCAACGCACTCCGGAATCCGCAGCTTGTTTCAGCGGGGAGCAGTCTGAAGTTTATGCTTCTTGCCAGCGGACAGGCCGATGTGTATCCGCGATATGCTCCAACCATGGAGTGGGATACAGCCGCGGCACACGCCGTCGTTAAGGAGGCCGGGTTTGAAGTAACACAATACGGCACCGACAACCCTCTCGTGTACAACAAGGAGAACCTGTTGAACCCTTATTTTCTGGTGAGATGAGGATCTTCAGCTTCGGCCCGATCTGCGATGATCGCGCCTGATCAAGGCACGATCAGCTTTTCCGTAAATGTCTTATTCCCTGTTTTCACCTGGAGAATATAAATTCCTGGCGTAAAATATTTGTCAACGTCGAGTTCGAGGAGGCATGATCCCTCGCATGTGATCTTCTCATTGTACACGGGTGCACCGGTCAGCTGACGGATTGTGATCTCGCCTCCTGCGTTCTGAAGTGCGGCAAGGTTGTCGATGCGAATGCTCAACCTTTCGCCATCTACCGGATTGGGATAAACTTCGACAGCTACACCGTGGTCCTCTGAGACCAAAATATTTTGCGCGGCTGTTGCCGCGGCGGGGGCTTTGGCCGGCGAAAGGTATGATCCGGAAATAGGGCGCTCCAGTCTGCCACCGGGCAATTGCCATCCTACGGCAATGTGATCTGTCCCGATTCCCTGCTTGTGCAAAGCTTCGATGTAATACGTTTTGCCCGCGGCAAGCGTTATTGCAACTGATTTCTGTGATCGAAATTTATCCCACTGCCGCGGGTCTGTCGCCCGGGTGAGCGAAGCGATCATAAGTTTGTTGGCTTCTGTTTCATCGGAGCTCAGCCACAACTCACTGTGGTCGTTGCTGGAGATCCAGAAATAATATTCCCCTGTGACCGGAGGACATATGTATCCGCTGATCTTTGCTCCATAATTTATCCCGGCGTTCACCGGTCCCTCAAAGATGGAAAGCGATTCAATACGCTGCGCCTCCGCGTTAATGGGAATCAGGGACACTTCATTTCCGCTGATGTCTGTCCAGAGTTCGCGGGTGATCGAACCAGATGCGCTGCACATAGCCTCCACGGTAATTTGCACGGGAGACGAGGTGGTTGATATTCCCTGGTCATCTGTTGCAATGGCAGTGATGGAGTACACTCCGCTTGCAGCGCCGGTCCACGTGAATTTGTACGGTGCTGTAGTGTCTTCTCCTATCTTTTGGCCCCCCTGATAGAACGCAACTTTTTGAACATTGACGTCGTCGGTAGCATCTGCGCATATCTGAAT
>CBFGXV010000474.1:0-3398 GCA_965652755.1 uncultured Chryseosolibacter sp.
TTTTCTTTGCCATCGAGCCTGAGACTGTATCCCTTGCTTCCGACATAGGTCTCTCCCGTCACATAAAATCCAAGGCTGCTTTGATTTGAATGCGGCGTATTGGAAAACTTTGACGCCAGATTTTCACCCGTGTTGCGACCATGCGCCACATGGGTATGGTACTTCACCTTTTTGTTAATGACATCTATTGTATAAAACCGCTTTGCGGTACTCGGCTTCCCAAAATCAATAATAGTCAGAAGCCCGGTATTGTTGAGGGCGCCTTCCTTTGCAAGGCTATAGTACCCAACCATAGCGTGGCGAAACACGTCATAGCCCAGGCCGTACGTTGCGAGTCCGATCGTTTCATACATATTGCCGACAACATCTTCAAAGTTAGCGCGCGTCAGCATGGAAACATTCTTCTCAGCTGCGTTCAAGCTGACGAAACCAGCATTAGAAATCTTTTTTGAACCTGCAGCCGGCGAAGGAGATTGTGAGAAATAAAACAAAGCAGCTGCAAAGATTGAGTAGAGGATCGTTTTACGCATCGTAGAGTATTTGTTAAATCAGGTTTTGGTTAGTCACCTTTGAAAAAACCAGGCGCGGACCATAATAATTCCAACGACGAATATTTTATCTTCTTATGTACTGCCGCTGTTGTGGAAGATCTGGAATTAGAAATATTATCTCTCCACCCGGCCCTCATCAGTCGTGTGAAAAACCAGGCTTCGGGATATCATTTCAATACGAATGGCAGGGCAAAGGCAGAGGCCGATCCGGAATGCATTTTTAAAGAAACGGTATCACAGTGATTGCCTTATTGCCTACCTATTTTCTTTGAAACGTCGTAAACACGAACAGGATCCACGGGGCATCTGCGAATCACAATCCTGCCCTTATTCGTGAACCACAGGCTCGCGCGCACTGTGTAATATTGGGGGCCAAGTTGAAGCATTTTTCATTCAAAAAAAGACCAACTTGACCTACATCAAACTTTCACAATGGCGGCAAAGAAAATACTTCTGTTGATCGAGTCAGATCGGTTCACCTTTCCACTTCTGAGATATCTCACCGATCATGCGAAAATCTTTGACTGGAAGATCAGGATCGGCCTGATGACCGCGCCGCTAGTGGCGGACAAGATCCGCGGCGAAGCCTTTTCCGCACAGCTTGAATTTATTGATATCAGGAAATTCCCTGAAAGTGAGCAACTCATTAAAAGGAGTGACCTGGTCATAGCGATGGTGAATGATAGCCTGCTTCTTCAAATTGCAGACAGTTGTATAGCGCAACGCAAATCACTCATCTCCCCTGCCCGGCTCACGCGTCAAATGGCACTGAAAAAAGCATCAGCCAAAGAAAACGACGTCCTCATACTAATGGATTGCGGTCTCGCTCCCGGACTCGATCATATCATCGCAAAGAAGGCCATTGACAACATCCATTACAAAGGAGGTAAGATCACTTCGTTCAAGACATACTGTGGCACTTTCGTTTCGCAGACCGACGCGCCAGACCCGTTTGATTTCAAACTTACAGAGGCTGCCGCTGAAGTGCTCGCTCTGGGAAAGAGTAACAACCGCTACATCGTAGATGGCAGGCTGCAGCATGTCCCCAGTCACCGCCTTTTCGAACGCAGCGAAAGCAGACAGATAGATGGTTTCGAGAACATCGTGGCAATTCCCGAAGGAGATTCGCTCTATTACAAAAAGATCTATAACCTGACAGATGCCCAGACCGTTGTCAAAGGAAAGCTCCTTCGCCGTGGCGTCGACCGGATGTGGCATTTGCTCTATAAGCTTGGCATGATGGATCCGTCGTTGAGGATCGACATGACTGGTGACAAATCGCCGGCAGATATCGTCGAATCGCTCTTGCCTCTCTCCACCTCCGGGTCGATTGAAGAAAGATTCATGGACTACACCGGGGCAAGTATAGAAGAAGTTGACAAGCTCAAATGGTTTGGTTTGTTCGATGCGGATGTCTCGGTAGCCAACCTGCAGGAAGCCACACCGCAAAGTCTATTGAACCTTATGTTTGAAGAGAAGTTGCGTCCACTGCCGGAAGACCGTGACTGTCTCATTATGGAACATCATCTTTCCTATCAACTGAGGGATGAAAGCCAGGAACTGACCGCAACCCTGGTCTTACGCGGCGAAAACGAAAAGGATTCAGCTGTAGCGAGAGTCATCGGATATACATGCGGCGCTGCGGCGAAATCAATATTATCAGGCCTGGTAAAAGTTAAAGGCCTGCACATACCAATTGTGCGCGAGATCTACGATCCCATTTTGAATGAACTTGAGGAGGCCGGAATTGCCTTTCATATCACGGAGAAAAAAATGCAAACTGCGGAGTAAGCAGTACGGTACAACCGGTCACTTTTTTGATGACAGAAATCGGACCAGGCCGGCTACATCATCCGTTACGATTACGTCCATACCCATTGACATAAGTTCTTTCCATGCTTCGGGGGAATCCGGGGTAGCCCAGAAGCGGAATTTTTTTCCCTGGGCGTGTGCCTCATCCATGAGCTTCCGCATTTTTTTACTGTCCTCCCCGGAGATCCGCCCATGTCCATCCCATTTCGAATGGCTGGGGAAACTTGTACTGATCATGCTGATGCGTTTCATCTGATCAGGGGAATAGGCTATACCGGGGCGTCCGTCAAAAAAAATGTAAGAAGGATAATCCGTCCACTTTTTCGGATCAGGCACATTCCCGCTTATCATGAATTGCAGGTTCGGAGACCTGGTCAGTTCCGGATACTTGTTGATAAGGGCGACGATTGCATTGAGCGTTGACACTCCTTCTGTTTTCAAGTCGATCATCAGAGTCAATTTCTGTTGACGATCCTGATAAACACTCCCCTCGAATTGCCGGATCTTTTGCGACAGCGGTTCAAGGTAAAGCCTTTGAAGGGTTCGCCCGTCGGCGATCTCATTCCGGTGATGCGCCACCATCAACGCTCCATCCTGAAGAAAGACATCGGCTTCGATGTATCCAACGCCAAGGTCATACGCGGTATAAAAAGGGTCCTCGCGGACGTAATCATTGTGGGCGAAGACTTGCGAAGTCGTGTAGTCCTGTGCGCTTGCGCAAGACATGGTTAAAATTACCACGGCTATTAATGAAAGACGGCTCATATTGCTAAAGGTATGGATATGACAAAAAAATCACAACTGGTGACTGCTGTTCGTTATGAACTGATACCCTTTCAAAGAAATGGAGCAAATTATTTGGCGGATAAGGAGATGTCTCCCCGCGATGGTCATCGATAGTTGACCAGAATGAAATTTCCTGCAAATGCAAACCTGTTGCACGCTGTTTCCCCCGAAATTTACAAAGCGATCACCGGTTCATCCGGTATCGCCGGTTAATGTCCAACGTAGCGGCGAAGCGGCGCCGGATCGTCG
>CBFGXV010000475.1:0-3396 GCA_965652755.1 uncultured Chryseosolibacter sp.
CAATACAGAGACAACGGGACACGCGGAAACCGTTCTCGTATATTACGACAACAAAAAGATTACATACGAGGAACTGACCAATGTGTTTTTTTTGTCGCACGATCCTACTACGCCCAACCGTCAGGGTCCAGATGTAGGGTCGTCCTATCGCTCTATACTTTTTTATAGCAATGACCAGGAGAAACAGATAGCGGAAAAAGCCCTCGAGAAATTCAAGACTTCGTTTTCCAATCCGATCGTTACCGAGATCAAACCACTGACGAAGTTTTACCGGGCAGAAGGCTATCATCAGGATTATATCGAGCATAATCCGCGAGAACCATATGTGGTCAAAGTTTCCATTCCGCGTTTTGAGAAATTCAAGGAGGCGTATAAAGGTAAGCTGAGACACGGTTATTAGCCTTCCGCTGGCAGCCTAAGCCTGCCACGCAAGCAGATATTTTTTGGATGGTTTGTATAAGCGCCTGATATTTTGTCTATTGGGATAAAATAAATGCGATGAAAATTTTTTATTTCCTGATGACGTGCCTCTTCATGCTTTGCGCATGCAAGACTTCTGTGAAAGAAGGTGGTCCCTTAAGTTTATTCAACGGACGCGATCTGTCCGGTTGGCACATCGACGTTCCAAAGATGGACAGCGATGCTTCATTAAAGAGTCCCTTTCTTGTGCGCAACGGCATGCTCGTCAGCCTTGGCACTCCCGGAGGACACCTCATCACGGACAAAATTTACAAGAACTACAAGCTCGAAGTCGAGTACAGGTTCGCAGGAACCCCCGGCAATTGCGGCGTACTGGTCCACGCTTCAACTCCCCGCGCCCTTTATCAGATGTTTCCCAAATCCATTGAAGTGCAAATGATGCATGAGAACGCCGGAGACTTCTGGTGTATTGTCGAGGATATCAAGGTTCCGGACATGGAAGCGCGCCGCGGTCCGAAGGAGGAGTGGGGCATCACGGAAGGAAAAGGCCGGCGTATTTTGAACCTGACAGATGGATCCGAAAAGCCCGTGGGTGAGTGGAACAACATGGTTATCGAATGTCTCGGTTCCAGCGTAAAGGTCTGGGTAAATGGCGATCTCGTCAATCATGGAACTGAGTGCACGGCGAGCGAAGGCAATATCGCACTTCAGGCGGAAGGATCTGAAGTCGAATTCAGAAAAGTATTGCTCACGCCGATGAAAGGATTCACGGCGAAGTAGATCCTGCTAATCTATCTCGGGCACTCCTCACACCCTGAGGCCATTCGGCACCAGGGGCAAAGTATACAATCTTTTTCCGGTGGCGCGCGCAATGGCATTGCGTATAGCCGGAGCGATAGCAAGGATCGGCGTTTCCCCTGCACCTACGGATGGAATGTCCAGGCGATTGAGCATCACCGTCTCCAGCAACGGCATGTCGGCAAAGCGGGGTAAACGGTATTCTGAAAAACGGCCGTTGAGAATTCTTCCGTCTTTGAAGTCGATCCATTCGAACAGTGCACCGCCAAGTCCCTGAACAACCGCACCCTGGATCTGATTCTCCAGGTGCTCGGGATTGATGATCGCGCCGCATTCAAACGCAGTTACCGCGCGCAGAACTTTCACATCTTCATTTGACCTGTCGAAGGATACTTCGACGCATGTCGCCACGAAACTTCCTTTTTCCGTGCCGCAAGCTATTCCGATACCACGGCCTTCCTGCGGCTTGTAGCCATTCCACCCGAATTTTTCCGCGGCCCCCGTAAGCACATTGATCATACGTTCTTCTCGGAGATTCTTCAGTCTGAATTCAAGCGGATCTATCTTCAGGGCTGACGCCAGGTCATCCATGATGGCTTCGCGTGCAAATACATTCGCCGTCGCGGCCAGTCCCCTGTACGAGCCCTGACGAAGCGGTGAATCCGCAGGATGAAATTGTATTTTTTTATTCAAGACTTCATAAGGGGTCTGAATGCCGGAGCCTCCGGAATTATAATTGTGAAACTCCCACGATGTCAGCGTGCCGTTCTTGTCAGTGCCTGCTTTTACTTCAATCACTCCCGCCGGGCGGAAATAAGCCCAGGTAAATTCCTCCTCGCGTGTCCACACTAACTTCACGGGTCTCTTCGCCTCCTTCGCCAAACGCGCTGCCTCGATGCCAGCTTCGCCAGTGTGTTTGCCGCCGTAGCCGGAACCGGTGTCGGGTTGGATCACCCTGATATTCTCTTTCTGAAGATGAAAAAGTTCTGACAGATCCTCCTGTACACCGAACGGTCTTTGCGTTCCGGTCCACACGGTGAGTTTTCCATTCTCCCAATGCGCTACGCCCGCCCGCGGTTCGAGAGGCGCGTGCGCGATGTAGTCGACCTCAAATGTCTTCTCAATTTTGATGGCTGCAACAGAAAATGCAGGGGCGACATCTCCTTCTCTTTCATCGCCGCGGCCGTCGGGAGCCTGTGCTGTTTTTTTCAGGTGTGAAAATATTTCGGCCCGTCCGGGTTGTGCCGCAGGTTTCCATTCTGCGCGGATGGATTCAAGCGCTTGCCGGGCCGTGTGCAGATCAGGCGCAGCAACGCCGACAAAATCACCGTCCTCGACGACGACAACATCTTTCATCTTTCGCGCAGCTCTTACATCCACGGAACTCAACGTGGCGCCATAGGAGGGGGGCCGTAGGATCTTTCCATACATCATGCCGGGTAGTTTCATGTCTGAAACAAACTTGTGTTTGCCAGTAAGGAAGGAAGCCCCGTTCACCTTCGGAACTGAAGTACCTGTTACCTTCCATTTTTCCGGCGGCGTTACCGATACGTTGTCGTCAATGCCTTTTACAATCTGCTTGCCTTCGGTGAGCTTGCCGATGCCCAGTGTCTGTTGTGTTTTTCGATTTTTAACTTCAGCGTTTTCGATAACGATCACGTTCCGGTCGACATTCCATTTCTTGGAAGCCATATCGATCAAAGCTTCGCGGGCGGTAGCGGCTGCCTTGCGAAGTTGCGGACCCATGTAAGGTATTGACCGGCTGCCAAACGTCCCCCTGTCGTAAGGCGTCAGGTCTGTATCCCCCAACACCATATCGATCTTCGACATGGGAACGCCGAGTTCTTCGGAGACGATCTGCGCGAGTGATGTCCGGATGTTTTGTCCCACTTCCGCTTTTCCCGTATAGATTGTGACACTTCCGTTTTTGTCGATGTGTATCCATGCGTCTACCTGATCCTCCGGAAGTTTGTTTTCGTCCACGAGAATGCCTCCGAGTGTCTCGTGCGCGGTGAACGCAATGGCTAGCCCGCTCCCCATCACCTGGAAGAAACGGCGGCGGTTCAGATTGAGCTTGTATACCGGGGCTGCGTGCAGCTCGTATTGCTCGGGGGCGATGATATCATTCTTGTCGTTCTTCATATCCGCCCCTTAACCGTTTCCTTCCCGCCATAAACG
>CBFGXV010000476.1:0-3391 GCA_965652755.1 uncultured Chryseosolibacter sp.
TTATGCCTTGTTTTTCAGATGACCTAAATATTTCAAACTTCCGTTGTGCTCTTTTGAAAGAAGCGGCGCAAAACCAATCTGGTTTTTCTCAAACGCACTGATGATAGACTCAGCGCACATAAAACTGTCGTTACTCATTGTTCCCAGGTATATTTTACCTGTGTAAGCATTACATTTTTTCTTGTCAGTCACCCCTTCAGAATCACAAACATCCGGATGCAGACTAATGGCCGGACAATTTATTTTCCGCCACGCCTCTTGCTGATTCTTATCGGGTCCGATTCGCAGCGTGGCCAGCGCATCGACAATAGCCGCGCCTTTTTCCGCTGTCATATGCTGATGTCTGAGCGCAACCATCACGCCTTTGTTTCCCATGTGTGGCTGGAGAGACTTCTCCTCCAACGCGCCACCGTCCCCTTTGGTCAACAGCTTATTTCCCCCCACATAAAGACCGGCGATGCTCTCCGATCCAAGCGATCCATCGATCATATCGAAAGCTCCCGAAGATGATGCAAGGATCAGATCTCCCTTCTGAAGCACGTTTTCCTTTATGAGGCGACCGCCGTTATTCTGGTCAAGGGGCGTTTGTGGATTGTACTTGTCAACGCCCATGCTGGAGGAACCAGTGGGCTGATCGTCCATCGCCGGCGATAACTGCTCACCGATCGCATCGGCATCACTGATACTTTCGTCCCGCTTCTCCTTCGTTATCCTGCTAACTTCCTCCTTCTCTATTTCCTGATCCATCAATTCGAATTTTTCGTTCAGCGCGATTGAACCTAGGTCATACGAATTCGCAAACGTCATGCTCTGCGCGATCTTCTCAAAGATCCGATGCTCGTTCTTGACGGGGTCCAGCATATCAGCTGGGTCCGCGCCGGACTTTGCCGGAAAATTCGACACTGCTTTCGGTGCGGGACTGCCGGACTTCTCAATGGCTTTTTTATGTTCCGCATTGTACACCTTTTGCCCCTGAAGAATAGCGCCGATGTCCCTTGCGAATTCCTCATCGGACGCATCATAAATCCTCGCTTCGTCCTTTGCCTTGCCGGTGATTGCACCCGCGTCGGAAACGTGTGCCGGATTGTTACCGGACTTTTCCTTGTTATCGGGATCCATGTCCCTGGTCTGCATGGCAGTGGATTCATCGTCAGCGGATTTGAACACACTGTCCAGTTTCTCTTCCATGTCCTTCATCTTATCGACATCTTCCTCCATATTGTCCATTTCACTTTCGGAGGCAAAGCCGCGGGCGATCTTGCCAGGCTTCTCATCTTCATCTCTTTCCGCAGTTTCGCGATAAGGAACGTCGACGGTATCTTCCGCATCAAAGGGCTCAACATAGAACGCCTCGCTCTTATCGCTTTCAAAGAAACTCATTTGTGACACCGGGGCCTGCCGCTCGTGGGAGTCGTAGAGGATCTCCGGATACATCTCGAAATTATAGGAAAGGCTGATGGACTTCTCCTGATCAAAATGCTCGCCCTTTACTTCAACGGGCTTGTCGCGTTTGCTTTTTATTTTTTTCTTGCTGACGCTTTGATTCCGGTACGTATGGTACATTCTGGCCAATTCAAATAATCTACCTTTTTGTGTGCCCATATTCATTTCAATTATTTATTTCAAGTTTAAAGATGGCGTAGGGGTCCAACGTCATTACAAGCTCGTTCTTTCCGTGCCGCATGTTGTCAGGCTCCACCTGGATACGAAGCTGATTCTCATCTGAGGCGATGATATTTGCAAGCTGGTTATTGACGACCGCGACTGGCGGAAAATTACTGTCGACGTGAAGATTCTTCCCCTCGACCAGTAATACAGGGTGTCCTTCGCTCAAGCTCAGGCTAACCTTGCTGACCGTAGGAGGAAGATTGCCGCGTTTTGATTTTTTGATGAGGTCTGCAAGGTTCTTGTAGCTGACTTTCTTACCGCTTACCTTTTCAAGGTCAACGTTCTTATTCTCAATTTTCTCCAGGTCATTTACGGAAGACACCCCCATCGTTCGCAGGTTCCGCTTCACTTCCGGATCCATATCGATCGATTCAATGGATATGTTGTCCTTCGTGATTGGTTCCTTCGACGTTTGTCTGATCTGTTGGTCTGTGATGGATCCAAGCTGAATAGAAAGCTTGGATGCCCCGGTCTGGCCGGGCTGTGCCGTCACAAATCTTACTTCATTCCCGTTGTAGGTCGGGAACAGATTCAGGTCCATACCCACGTCCTTGACCGTGTAGGTCAACGGGCGATTGATGGCCTTCACTGCCAGAATCTCCCGGGCCTTGTCCAGCTCTATTACCAGCGAGTCTATGAAAGATTCAAGATTCCATTCTTTGTTTACTGCGGCCATCGTTTTTCCGGTTTTCCTTTTCTTCTGAATCGATAGTGATTGTCAGCTGATGGAAGACAGGCAGGAATGTTGTCTCCGCATAATACAAGGGAGGGGACGCCCCCAGGACAACGGATCCATCATCCTTCACGAGAAGGTCCAGCTGGATTGGCATTGACATATTCAGCTTGTCAATCCTCATGGAGGTAAGCATTTCCGTATCGGCCAGATAGCCCTCGACGTCGGTCATCTGTGACAGAAAATCGGCCATTTCCAGCATGGCTTCATCAACCAGTCCGGGATTGCTTTCTTCACTCGCTCCGTTGCCGCTCAGTTCTTCCATTGTTGATTTTGATGTTGCCCGTCTCTTCCCGTTTGATATCCACGGGAAGCAAGCTTACCTTCTTGTCGAATACCACCTTCTGCCCTTCCATCTTGATTGCTGATTCCTGGCTTTCGCTCATTGCCTGCACAGGAAATATATCTTGCTTGTTCATCGATGTCATTCAGATTTAGTTCCGATAAAATGTACTGTTGAAAACTTGGGGAAGAATACTTCTTCCTCCTGTGCTGCGGTGATCATCCCCGACGGGTCAACTGTCGTAACTTTTCCAAGAATATACGACTGGATATTTCCTTCGGGATAAGTCCAGAGCGCTGCCGTCTGACCTCTCTTACCTTTAAAGTCAACGCTGACTCTGGCAGCCGTCGCGGCCTCCTTTGTGAATTCCTGTCCGACGAACGCATTCAGCTGGGCTGCACTTAACGGCGGTTGCTGATGCAAGCTTAACAATTCGTTGTAAGCTGCAAGACTGACCTCCATACCCGACTTCAGCTTGGCCCTGACTTTTCGCCTGTAGTCCTTACCGTCTTCGGTTGCCGAGTCCGCGACTGTTTTTCTTTTGGTCTCCATTTTTCTGATGCTTGCGTCCTTGTCGTTCAGCGTATAATAATATTTGCACTCGAAGTCGATATTCCATCGGTCGTGCGTCTCAGGTCCACCTTCCCAGATTTTGTGCCAGTAGTTGCGGAACCGTGAAACATCATTCAGGGCGAAATGTTGTTTAA
>CBFGXV010000477.1:0-3391 GCA_965652755.1 uncultured Chryseosolibacter sp.
TTCTTTGGGTACGCCCTCGTGGAATTTATTCGGTTTTACTTTTACGCCTGTTCCTCCGACGTCATGGCTCAGCTTAACAAGTTGCCTGGTGAGATCCATATTCTGTTTCAGAACGGACGCATCCGGGCTGTCGAACTCTGCGTTTGATCCATAGCCTACGAATTTCACGGAACTGTCATCGAAGCGCTGTTTAACTTCTTTGCGCTGGGCCGCAGTCAATGAGGGTTCGACGCCGTGTTTGTGTTCCGTCCGCAGTTCAACACCCAGCAGCTTGCACTTCTCGCAGTTTGCGATGATCGTGGGAACATCCCAGTCCTTGCCCCAGAGGTAGGTGACGAGGCCGGGCTTCATGGCAGTCCTTTTCTTGATTGCGAACGCGTTTTCGCGGGACAGTGCCAGTCCCACTGTAGCAAGGGAGATTCCCTTGATAAAATCTCTTCTTTTTGTCATGGCGCGGAGGTTACGTCAATATTTAATGTTCTTCAAAAAAAATTATGTCAATATTTGTTGGCGAACTCTGATGCGAGCCCGTTGATCGTATGGTCCGGGAGGTGACTTCCGGACGCGATCACTAGACGATAGCGGAAGGTGATTGCTTTGCCGGGTTGCAGCGAAAAGTTCAACTCTTGTTTCCCCTGCGTAAAATCTTTGGCCCCGAGGGGATTTGCAGAGAGCAAGCCATATCCCCGCGCGTGCCACCAGGTCGGATAGCTTATGTTCTCCGGATGGTCGACTACAACTACAGACACTTGTTCACTTCCGATGGTGCCGTAAAGATTCATCCACCTGGCGCGCGTGCCCCAGACAGCCTCTCCTGTGAGGCCCTCGCTGCTTCTGTAATTACCAGTAACTCCTGCGTTGGATTTGTCCTTCGCGCTACGTGCTTTGCCTGTCGCATCGGTAAGGATTATTTCCTGGTCGGAGGGAAGTTCAAGTTGCCGGGCTACCCGGATGGCAAACATGCCTTCCTTTGTATCCTTGAACGTCACGTCAGCCTCTGAACTGGATGTAAGCGTCGTGATGCGGTCGATTATCCTGATGGGTCCACGGGCAATAAAGTAAAGTTCGGTTTTCTCCTTAAGCAACTCATTTCCATCCGGATCACGCCAGGACGCGCTTGTAATCATTTTGCCTTCATCGCTACCGCCCGAAATGCTTTCAATTGTACTGTGTTGTATCTGTCCGCCATTCGGCGATTTTTCACCGGAATGTCCATTTCCCCAGAAGTCGAACCCGTTTACGTTTCCATAATTCAGCCAGTTGCCAACCTGGTGCCGGTGGTCGTTGCGCTCGCCATCGCGTGGCTCAAGCGGAAATCCCCGTGTGATCGTGCTTCCTCCTGCGGACATGATGGGGTACAGCACCGGTTTGAAAACGCCGTCCGGCCAGCGGTACGAAGTAAACAATTGGCCATCTACAAGCACGTCTATTTTTTTGTTCGCTTCGTCCTCCCGGAAAGCGATTACATTTTCCTGCGATCTGGTTGCGTGCTGATCTGTCTTCGGGCTACACGAGACAACAAAGATCAACGCTGGCAGCAATAAATTCGAAGTTATTTTCATCTGTGATTGACCTGGCAAGGTAGGCATGAAAAGAAAGGCTGTGAGGTTTGCCCCCACAGCCTTTCCGATTTAATTATCGGGAGCTTATCAGAACTTTTGTATTACCGCCTTTAGCAAGCGTGACATCGACCGGAGTGTTCGTCTTCCAGGATCCCGATGTGAAATCGGGGATGTCAACTGATTTCGAGCGGTTTGCAACTGACTGCTCGCTGAGGGGTGCGATAGCGCTCCATGCTGCAGCATCATAAACATCAATATCAAGAGGGATACCATTTCTGAGGCAATCGATCAGACGCCAGTCCATGAGGAAGTCCATTCCACCGTGACCCCCGATCTGCTTCGCCATCTCGCCCACGCGTGTGACGATAGGCGGCGCAAATTTTTCCTCCAGCACTTTGAACTCTTCAGGGCTTACCCACCCTTCGTGACTCTTCGATATGCGGGGATCGGGATATTTAAGCGCTGTGCCTTTCGTTCCGCTCACAAGGTGAATGCGCGAGTAGGGACGTGGTGAGGTAACGTCGTGTTGAACCATCATCGTCTTGCCTTTCACGGTGCGGATGGTCGTTGTGTTCATATTGCCGCGGAACTTCTTGCCGGCGAATTGTTTGTAAAAACTATCCTTGGAAGCCATCTCCTTCGCAAGATCTCCCATCATGAAGTCGTTGCTGGAAACGGAGACCATGTAATCCATTCTGTCACCGCGATTGACGTTCAAAACCTGCGCGATCGGGCCAAGCCCGTGCGTGGGGTACAGGCTTCCGTCCCTCAGATTTTCTTTCAGGCGCCACATGTCGTAATACTGATCCTTTTCAAAGTTTGCGTGCAGAAGGTCGTGGATGTACGCGCCTTCCGTGTGAACGATCTCACCAAAGAAACCTTGCCGGGCCATATTCAGTGTCATGAGCTCAAAAAAGTCATAGCAACAGTTTTCGAGGATCATACAATGCTTTTTGGTCTTCTCGGATGTCTCGACCAGCTGCCAGCATTCATCCAACGTAACGGCTGCAGGCACTTCGGATGCTGCGTGTTTTCCCTGCTCCATCGCATATACGGCCATCGGCGTGTGCATGCTCCAGGGCGTGGCGATGTAAATCAGGTCTATGTCTTTTCTTTCGCACATTTTCTTCCAGTCGTTCTCGCCGGCAGTGAATAATTCAGGGCGGTGTTTGGTAGACTCGAGCGACTTTTTCACCTTCTCAGCACGGTCGGGACGAACGTCGCAGAGCGCTTTTATTTCTACACCATCGATCTTGCTCATGCGGTTGACAGCGCCGGGGCCGCGATTGCCCAATCCAACAAAACCAATGCGTACCGTTTCAATTTTGGGAGCCGCATAACCGCTCATGTTAAAATGTTTCCCGCGTTGTTGCACGTTCGCGCGCGTCTCCTGTCCGGGCGCGCCAGCAACAGGTTTTGCATTGAGAATGCCAGCTCCTCCTGCCAGGCCAATGCCGGCCAGTCCCGAAGTTTTTAAAAAATTCCTGCGATTACTTTTCATTTCAGTATTGGATTGTTATTTAGTATTAACTGCCACAAAAGCACAAGACGCAATTCAAATCGATTCCTCTGATTGTCGTGATGTGGGGTCGTTAATGTACTCATGTAATGACCTAAATTTAAAGAATACCTCGAATATTATCGCTATACAATGCCATGATTGCCTTGATGGCAAAAGGGGTCTTGCGGGTTTACCACTTAACATCGCAAGCAACCATTTAAAGAAAAATTACTTCGTTCGATTCTAATACGCGGTCAAAAACCAATCGACAATATTCTTTGACGTGTTGATTATTTCAACCACCGGTCAAACCACGCGAACGCTTCCT
>CBFGXV010000478.1:0-3381 GCA_965652755.1 uncultured Chryseosolibacter sp.
TCGAAGGCTGAATGATCAGGCTTTTTGCATCGCCCATATTCGCCAGGTGAGTTACAAGGTTAAGGTTGTCCACGACTTTGGTGGTATTCTCCTTGCTTCCTTTCAGTGTGAAGGTCAACACTCCTCCGAACCCATTGCGCAGATATTTTTTTGCGAGCTTGTGATAAGGGCTGCTCTCAAGGCCGGGGTAGTTCACGCTCTCGACCAGTGGATGTTTCTCAAGCCAATGAGCTAATGAGAGGGCATTATCCACAGTGCGTTGGACACGCAATGAAAGTGTTTCAAGTCCTTGTAAAAACAAGAATGAATTGAACGGACTCAGCGCCGGTCCGAAATCACGCAAACCTTCAACACGCGCGCGAATAATGTAAGCGATGTTGGGCAGACCCAGCGGGTTGTCCACGCCAAAAACTTCCGCAAATTTGAGTCCGTGGTATCCTTCCGCCGGCTCTGAGAATTGCGGGAACTTGCCGTTGCCCCAATTGTAATTTCCGCCGTCGACGATGATGCCGCCAATCGAATTACCATGACCGCCTATCCACTTTGTTGCAGCGGCCACAACAATGTTTGCTCCGTGTTCAATGGGTCTGAAAAGATACCCGGCGGCGCCAAACGTGTTATCAACTACCAGGGGCAGATCGTGTTTCTTCGCGAGCGCGCTGATGGCCTGAAAATCCGGAATGTTGAAGCCCGGGTTTCCGATTGTCTCAACGTACAATGCTTTTGTCTTATCGTCTATCAGTTTCTCAAATGATTCAGCTTTGTCATCCTTGGCAAACCGGGCGTCGATGCCAATACGCTTGAATGCAACTTTAAACTGGTTATAAGAACCGCCATAGAGGAAAGGCGCTGAAACAAAATTCTCTCCAGCCTGGAGGATATTGTTGAGGGCGACAAACTGCGCTGCTTGTCCGGAGCTAACAGCAAGCCCGGCAACTCCGCCTTCCAGCGCGGCTACGCGTTTCTCAAAAACATCCGTCGTCGGATTCATGATACGCGTGTAAATGTTGCCGAACTCCTTTAAAGCAAAAAGGTTCGCGCCATGCTCGGAATCTTTAAAGGTAAATGATGTGGTTTGATAGATGGGTACCACACGAGACCGTGTAGTAGGATCGACTTCCTGACCAGCGTGAAGTTGTAAGGTTTCAAATCGTAAGTTTGACATGGTTGTGTATTTTTAAAAATCGATAATGTGTGATTCAGTTAAGGGAGATATAGCCGTAACCATCGCCTGTCACTGGCAGGTCATAAGCTATTTGTTGCCGGAACGCGCTACGTTAAAGATTAACAGCAACCGTCAGTGCAACAGCAACACATGCAGCATGTCATGAGGTTGTCGTCGGGACAGATATTTGAAAAGGATTCAATCAGGCTGGATACGGCAGCTTTAAGCCCGTTAAGCCCAAGGGCAGACTGGAAAATGTCGAGAATGTTGTTCATTGATAATCGGTTTATATATCCTGAGCCGGACTTTCCGGATCAGAGTCAGGATTTAGCACCTTTTCTTCCCTGAGTTTGGGAGGAGGGTTGCTAGCGCTTCACAGAGCCTGTCTCTCCGCGCTTCTTTATAAATCGGTAAAGCGGTGTGCTTATTCGACTTTGGTAATGCAAACGTAGAATCTCAACGCATGGTTTCCAAGAAAGAAGCCAAATAATTTTTGGCTTTCCGTGCTGACATGTGTTAGGTAATTTGGAAAGAATGACCTTCCACACGGCATCTAAAACGATTGTTCTGACGTGGCTTTCCGGATCAAATTGATTTGTCCGATGTGGTAAAGATCGTGGTGAATGATCCCATGAAAGATGGAATAGTAAGTGAACGGTTGCTCGGTCCAGGGAACTTGTTGATACAACTGGCCGGCGGGAAATGATCGAAACGCCTGCAGCAACTGATGTTGTGTTTCCTCCAGCTCCTGCACGGTCGTACTCCAGTCTTGCGGCGAGGGAAAGTTTAATTCGTCTGCCATCCTGAAGACATGGTCGCCGGCAAGTTTTTTCAGGACGTATCTTCTCCACGCAGTCATGTGTGCAACCAGCTCAATGATGCTATGCGTTCCCTCGAGCCGGTTGAAAGCCTGTTTCACGGAAACGGCTTCTAATGTTTCCATGACGGTAGGCCCATGCCACGCACCTTTGCTAAAAGTTCTTTCGAGCAGTGTGACAAGATTGCGAAGGTCGGCTTCCATAGCCTTGAGTGTATTTAATGGATCAGGTCAGCATGCCGCCATCCACCTGCAGTACCTGCCCGGTAATATACGAGGACATATCGCAGGCGAGGAACACGCATGCGTCCGCGACATCTTCGGGTTTGCCCCCGCGTTTCAGCGGTATGGCATCCCGCCACAACTGAATGGTCTTCTCATCCAGTTTGTCCGTCATTTCTGTTTCAATGAATCCGGGAGCGATGGCGTTGCATCGGATGCCACGCGAGCCGATCTCCAATGCCACCGATTTAGTGAAACCAATGATCCCCGATTTGGAGGCAGCATAGTTCGCCTGGCCGGCATTGCCTTTTATCCCAACCACGGAGGTCATATTGATAATGGATCCGGCCTTTTGCTTCATCATCGGCTTTGTAACGGCCTTTACTGTATTGAAGCACGATTTCAGGTTTACGTTCATGACACGGTCCCATGCATCTTCCGTCATGCGAAGCAAAAGGTTGTCCATCGTGATGCCAGCATTGTTTACCAGGATATCGATCGATCCGAAATCCGAAATCACATCGTTGATCAACTTATCGGCCTGGGCAAAGTCGGAAGCATCAGAGCGGTATCCTCTGGCTTTAATTCCTTTTGATGACAGTTCGCTTTCCAGCGCTTTTCCCTGTTCCACGCTCGACAGGTAAGTAAATGCCACATTGGCTCCTTCTTCGGCAAACCTGATTGCGATTGCCTTGCCGATACCTTTAGACGCTCCGGTAACAAGCGCATTCTTTCCCTTGAGTAAATTCATAGTTCAACTTTTTAGGGGCTTCTCCGCTCTGCGGTCGAACCCATGGCCAAAAATAAGAATTCATTTCATGTGACCATATATCCGGCGTCATTGGCTTGCGGAATGACGCCATGTTCTGCAGATTTTTTCACGCCCTGTTTGAGAATCCTTTTTTCCATCGCGGCGTTTAACACGCAGGTTAGCCTGCTGCGGCCCTAGACTCGAAAAGGCGTTGGGCCGGGATTAAAAACCATTTTTTAATAAAGGATACCGGTTTATCTTTGGCAGCGAATTTAAAATCAATAATATGTCTAAATATGATCTGATCGTAATCGGAAGCGGGCCCGGGGGATATGTAGCAGCTATCCGCGCCTCTCAGCTTGGGATGAAAGTGGCCGTGGTTGAGAAGGCCGAAATCGGTGGCATCTGTCTCAACTGGGGATGTAT
>CBFGXV010000479.1:0-3381 GCA_965652755.1 uncultured Chryseosolibacter sp.
TTTATTTATCAGGCGCTTCGCATTGCTTTTAAGGAGTTCGGAAAAAAGATGAAGGGTTATTATACGAACGATGCGCAGGTTGTAGGTGTGGAGAGCAGGACATCTTCACCCGTCAAGATCCCCCGCGACAAAGAAACCCTCGAGCATCCGCAGGTAAAAGGACTGTTTCCTTGCGGGGAGGGTGCCGGCTACGCAGGCGGTATCATGTCCGCGGCGATGGATGGTGAGCGGTGCGCGGAAGCGGTGGTGAACATGCTGGCGCTTAAGCGTTGAATATTTGCAAGATTCGGGTATCGTCAGAAGGTGAAACATACGTCGCGTCTGACTGAGTTTGCAAGGCCAACTGCTTAACTGAAAGCTGATGCAGAAGTCGGGTTTTCGGCCCGATCATTACCGCTCCATTCCATCTGCGGTCGTCCCAGGGTGCTGCCCGGTTTTCAGGACCGGGATAAGTCAAAGCTCTTCTAAATCGAATTCGCAAGCGTTGTTGGAAATTCCATTGCCGGCGCTTATCTTGTCTCAACGGCCTGTATTCGAACCCTCCGGCTGTTCACTTCGGCGGTCTTAATGTTCAACAAAAAAGAGAATTTATGAGATAATTCTACAGGAACAAATATATGTTGATGGCAACCGCCATCCTGTTCGCTCCACGTTCCCCGTCCTTCGGTTACGTACAAATTGTACTCTTTAATCTTACAAATTTTAATTCAAACATATGATCAAACAATTACAAAATCAGAAAGTATTCTGTGCAGTAATCTCTTTTAATGCCAGAGTAATTCCTTTGTTACTGGTTGCGATGATATCATTTCCCCTCGCATACGCCGGTGATTTCGGAATGATCGCCTCCCCAACGACAGTGCAGCAACTTCAGGTAACTGGTGTTGTCAATGAAGACAGCGGTCAGCCGCTTCCTGGCGTGAACGTCGTGGAGAAAGGAACGAACAACGGTACCACTACTGATGCCAGTGGAAGGTTTTCGCTCAACGTGCAGAACGAAAACAGCGTGCTTCTCTTCTCCTTTATCGGATATGCCACGCAGGAAGTCGCGGTAGGAAACAAGACGACCTTCAATGTGAACCTTGCACCTGATGTACAAGCGTTGCAGGAAGTCGTGGTTGTCGGGTATGGTACTCAGGAAAAAGTAAATCTGACGGGTGCAGTCGGTGTGACAAGTGGCGAGGCGTTGAAGAACAGACCTATTGCCAACGTTGGAGAAGGCTTGCAGGGCATGGTTCCAAACCTGAACGTAAACATCAGGAACGGTGATCCTACGGCGCCTATTGAGTTTAATATCCGTGGCTATGAATCAATCAATGGTGGCCAGCCCCTTGTCCTGGTTGATAATGTGCCGATGGATTTGAACCGGGTAAATCCGAATGATATTGAAAGTATCAGCGTATTGAAAGACGCGTCTGCTGCTGCAGTATACGGAGCGAGGGCAGCGTTCGGTGTGATCCTCGTGACGACAAAAAAAGGAAAAGGTGACAAGGTTAACATTTCCTTTGGATCTGAATACACCCTGGCGAAACCGATCTTTTTGATCGACCCGGTTACAGACCCGCACGCCTATGTGCAGGCAAGGATGGTAGCCAACCTTCGTACGAATGGAACCCCCGGCTTTGATCAGGATATGATTGATGGGACAAAGAGATACAGCGATGACCCTACGTTTGAAAATGCATGGGGCGTTTATAATGGCAGCCTGCGTTTCTATGGCTATAACAATTATGTCGATCAGGTTATTACCGATTTTGCACCACAGCAGAAGTACGATATGAGTATCTCAGGCGCTTCTGAGAAGTCATCCTTCTATGTCTCCTTTGGCCATCTGAATAAAGATGGATATCTGAAAAACAAAGAAAAGAATGAGAACTTCAAGCGCTACAACGTTTTAGTGAAAGGTGACTTCAAGATCAATGACTGGTTCAGCGCCGATAGCAGGGCCCTGGTCACCACGGAAGTAAGCGATAAGCCGCACTTTTATAACTGGGACGTAAATATTAATACCTCTGCCCGTGTGAATCCGACTGAAGCCATTACATTTCCAGATCTGCCATATTACCTGACACCGGGAGATCGCGCAGACTTTGAGAAGTATATCGGAATGCATTTCAGCAGTGTGAACTTCCTTCCTTACCTTGAACAGGGCGGACGCGAAACATGGACGCGCAATGACATCGTCCTTACGCAGGGTGCGACACTTTCGCCAGTGAAAGGATTGAATATCCGCGGTGAATTTTCTGCAAATTTCCGGAACAGGGATTTTCAGGATGCCGCCAGCAAGGTCGACGTGATCGAAAATAAAGTCCTCTCTAATCTTATTGTGGGCAACGGATTCAGTGCTCCCGACTGGATCCAGAATCAAGCCGATAATGACCGGTATTTCGTCTTTAATACTTACGCCGACTATACGATAGATAACGACAATGCGCATTTCTTCAAAGCCATGGTTGGGTTCAATCAGGAATGGGGCCGGTTCCAGTGGATTCGTTCACAGGCATACGGCCTGATCACCCCGTCAATTCCGGACATAAACGCCACGATCGGCAACCAGGAGACCGCTGGCGGGAAACAACATACTGCACTTCGCGGTGTGTTTTACCGTTTGAATTATATCTTCAATGACCGCTATCTCATCGAGGCGAATGGCAGGTATGATGGAACTTCAAGATTTCCGGAAGACGATCGCTTCGGATTTTTTCCTTCATTCTCGGTGGGCTGGAGGATTTCCAACGAATCGTTCATGGCGGGCAGTGAAAACTGGCTGGATAACCTCAAGCTAAGGGCATCGTATGGCGAGCTTGGTAACCAGTTGTTGTTTCAACCCAACGGCACTACACCGATATATTATCCCTACATTACGACTATGGCGTCAGGCCAATCACCATACATGATGGCCTCGGGACAACGTTCGCCTTATGTTTTCCCGGAAGGGTTAGTGAGTCCGACGCTGACATGGGAAACCGTTGCCACGAAAAACATCGGACTCGATTTTGCGGTGTTGAACAACAAGCTGGATGTATCATTTGACATCTATTCGCGTGATACAAAAGATATGCTTGCCGACGTTGAATATCCGGATATCCTGGGCACGAGCGCGCCGAAACAAAATTCTGCTGACCTCAGAACCACGGGATGGGAGCTTGCGGCCACCTGGCAAAACAGGATCAACGAGGACTGGAACTACAGCGTAACACTTGCGCTGTCTGATAATAAGGCGGTGATCACCAAGTACGATAACCCGACTGGTTCTCTGAATGAATATTATGTAGGCCAAGTCATCGGCGAACGATGGGGATTTGAGACGCAGGGTATCTTCCAGACAGCGGATGAGGTAGCTGAAGCGGCATCACAATCCCAGTTGGGAGCCAACTGGCG
>CBFGXV010000480.1:0-3370 GCA_965652755.1 uncultured Chryseosolibacter sp.
ACGGATAGCCCGCCCGTTAACCAGATAGATAGCTCCCTGATAGCACTGAAGCCAGAAATTAAAAAAGCCGACGAAGTGCGGCGTCCAGCGGCCGCACCTGTACAAAAACACGATGTGGCAGGCGAACCTGAACAGCAAAAGCAACCCCAGGATGTCATTGCCGACGCCACCGGAACTGCACAACGACAAGCGACACCACCTCAAACAGGGACTAACGGTCCCGAAGAAGTGGAAGAGCAAGCCGCGGCTGAACGCGAGGAGCTGGCGCTTTCACAGGTCGTTATAAAAGATACGTTGAATAAACCGGTTCCTACAGCTGACCGTTCCGCCGGCCGCATCGAAGCGAAGGCGGCAGGCGTACAGAGTAAACCGGCTACCGAAACCCGCGCTGCGATTGTTCCTAAAAAGACCGTGAAGGGCAAAGTGACTTCCGCGGATGGCCACGGATTGCCCGGTGTCAACGTGGCCATCGATGGCACAGGGACAGGTACTGTTACTGATGGCGAAGGCAATTATGAGTTGGCTGTTCCCGAAGACGCGAAACTTGTCTTCTCCTTCATCGGGTTTGAGTCTCAGGAAGTGCTGGCAAAAAACACGGAGCTGAATGTCACACTGGCCGATGATACTTCTGCCTTAAGTGAAGTTGTTGTCACGGGTTATGGTGCTGATGAAAATTCCCGCGATGCAGCATCGTTCCGCTTTGCAGAACCAGACGGAGGCAGGATCGATTTCAAAAGTTACCTCGCCAACGCCGTAAAATATCCCCAGGAGGCAATCAGAAATAAAACGCAGGGAAAAGTCACGGTGCGATTTACCGTCGAGCCTAACGGCAAGCTGACAGACTTCGAGGTTGAAAAAGGAATCGGATCAGGTTGTGAAGAAGAACTTATCCGCGCCATTCAGCAAGGTCCTTACTGGAAGCCAAGCACACGCGGCGAACAGCCTGTAAAAGATAAAGTGCGTGTGCGTTTCAAATTCAATCTTCCGAAGTAACGGGCCGCCTGTTCGTCCGTCGGGAATCAAAATTCCTCGAACTGCACATTCAGCGGTGCATGTTTCTCAAGATCCCTGAGTATCTCCTGGTCAAGCGGGGTTTCCTTGATGACGTTGTAATTATCCCAGAACTTTTTGTTGTAGGGCTGATCCTGAAATTGAAGGCCGTAGTTTCGCATTTTTTCCGTGGACCGTATGCGTTCCGTAGCGTTGGGAGTGACCTTGTTGATAAGCAACTGCTGGAACAGCTCGGTTTCAAACTTCAGCTGATTCGTCGTGATATCGTACCAGTTGATCTTCGATGTGATGCTGATGAAACTTGGATACATCTTTCCTTGAAACTTCCTGAACTCGATGATCTTTTTGATCCCGGCAAACTTGCTTACCAGGTCTTTCCGCTTGCCGAGATATTCGTCCTCGAAACCTTGCTCGAACTCGAAATGTATGATTGAAAAGTCTTCTTTGTCGATGAAGAGCTTCATGAAATAGTCACCCTTGTAGAAAATAACATACGTCTCATGGTCATTGTAGTATGAATCGTTCGACCGCACCATTTTGGAGAAAACTTTCTCACCGTCGGTAAAGTGCCTGTATCGAATGTTGTTGTGAAGAAGAAGATCTTCAAGCAGGTTGTCCTGGTCGAAATAAGTTGTGAACCGGCTTTCATAACCAAGGCTTTGTCTGACCTCGATAAGACGCACGCTTTCCCGCAGTTTATATTTGTTGCGTGGCTCCTCGTAATTCTCGTCGTAAATTCTTACGGCGGCTTCCAGCAGTGAGATGTAAGTGCCGCCCACTTTTTTCACATCGCGGTAAAATCCATCGAGAAGGAAAGGCGTCATTGGATAATTTTCTTCGATCCGCGAAAGCGCAATCCCGAGAATATCCTGGCCGCTGAGTGTATCCGATACAACAATCTCCTGTAGGACGATGGGGGATTTTTCGAGTCTGATCGTCTGCGGCGCGTCCAGCAGCGACCATACAGGAGCCTCAAAGTTCTTGTAACCCAGCATGCTAATCACCATCACATCATTGCGATACTGAGCGGGGATATGGAAATCGAATTCACCGTTCGCGTTGGAGATCGTCCCGATGGGCACCGTCTTTAAACCGACAGATGCATATCCCAGTGGCTCATTTGATTCTTTGTCTACGACAGTCGCTGAAATTGTAATGTCCTGAGCCGAAGCGAGCAGGGGCAGAAGGAGGATCAGGAACGAAAGCAGCGGTTTCACCATACAAAATCAGAGCTAAGGTGCTCATTTAGAGCTTTTTTTCAAACTCGATGTAGGATATTAAATGCAATTGAATATTTATGCGGACGGGGTCGCGTTAAAGGCTTTTCCTTTTGATTGCTTAACTTTACACCAAATTTGAGTGCTTGAAAGTTTTTGATGACATACCAAAGGTTTGGAAGAGGGCATATTTGCTGTTGTGCTTCTGGTATGCCATTAACTATTCAGTGGGCGCGTTTCTGGAGTACAAGCTTGAAACCCCCCATACCTATATTTTCTGGAATGCCCTCACCCTTTTCGAAGCGCATTGTATCCTGATGGCCGGGATCTTTTTCTACTGTAACTGGCTGTTTCGCTTTAATGTCTACTTACAGATTGCCGGTCATGTGCTGGGTGTTATTGTATATTTCCTGATCATAGGCTCTCTTTCTTATTACCGCGAGGATTACGTTGAGGGCTTCATCTATTACGAGCACTGGAAAGCGCACCTTGTGAGGTTACTGAAATGGGAGGGATTGCATTTTCCCGACCAATATATCATTACGGTGGGCGTTTATTATGTGATTCGGTACTTCCAGGGACTCCAGAAACAGGAGGAAGAGAAGAGCAAGCTGAACATCAAAAACCGGGAAATGCAGATATCTTTGCTGAAATCGCAGATAAACCCCCACTTCCTGTTTAACACGCTGAACTCGATCAATACACTGATCGGATCCAGTAAGGAACAGGCGCGACGCGTCATAACGCAGCTTTCTGACATTTTCCGTTACGCGCTGGATTCGCATGGCGATCAGATGGTAAGGCTGATACACGAGTTAGATTTTATTGATAATTACGTCCGGATCCAGCAGGTCCGCTTCGGAGACCGGTTGAAATTTGTAAAGCAGGTGGATTTCTCCTGCCTGGGAGTAAAAATCCCTCCCATGATCCTTCAGCCACTGGTGGAAAACTCCGTGAAGTACGGTATTGCCCCCAAGGATGAAGGCGGAACGATCATGGTGACTGTAAAGCGTTTTAACACGATGATTTTTTTTGAGGTAAAGGATGACGGACTGGGGTCGAACGCAAAAAAGGTTATGGACGGGAGTTCCAGCGGCGTCGGTATAAAGAATACAGATCAGCGGTTAAAGAGTATATTTGGC
>CBFGXV010000481.1:0-3368 GCA_965652755.1 uncultured Chryseosolibacter sp.
GGGCCCGATCAACGAACCGGGGTAGAGATACAGTCCGACAAGGGTGCAAACGGCGATCAATGCAAAAGAAAGGACATTCGACCACAAAAAGACATCGGGCTTTTCGCGGCTCTGCAGAAGATTGCTATGCACCTTGAACAGCGACTGGAAAATTCCGGTAAGCGCTGCGAGGATATTCCGCGAATTCGGTGTTCATTTTGATTATCCGCTGCTGAGGGGGTCGCTGGCCTTCAACTTTTACACTTTCCTCTACCAGCTTCTGCAGTGGGTGGTGAATTACTTCGACAGGATATTGATGGTGTTCTTCCTGGTATTGTCGGATGTGGGTGTTTATGATTTTGCCCTTAAGTGCCTCCTGGTGATCGAGTTTCTCCTCAACGGTCTGCACAGCGCATTTTATCCGAAGGTAGTAAGTGCAGTGATGGCGCAATCTTCAAAAGGGTCCACTCCTGAGATCAACCGGTACTATCATGGTTTTACTTTTGTTACGCTCATCCTGATATGTTCCTGTATCCTGTTCTTTCCATGGGCTGTTGACATGTTTATCGAAAAAGAGAGTTACCGCGAGTCTATTCAATATTTTCCCTACATAGCGCTCATATATAGTTTCCGCGCAATGCGTCAGTTCTTCCTGGCCCCATACGGGATACTGAAGTTCACGAAACCGCTTCCGGCCGTTTACCTTGCCGTCTCTGCTGTAAAGATCCTGATCATCCTAGCGCTCGTACACAGGCTGGAACTCTACGGCATCATCATCGCGTCTCTGGCAAGTGCAATCGCTGAGGTAGTCTTACTGTACTTTGTCATCCGCGGCAGATTTCAATTCCGCTTTAATTTCTTCAAGATTGTGCTAGTGCCGGTTGTATTCTTTGTTATGGTGCTTGTCTTTGAGCCCCTGTTCGGAAACACGATGCCTTTTCTCATCCACAGCGTTTATGTATTTGTCTGTCTCTGCTTGCTGTGGTGGGTATACAGGAGGGAGTTGAAGTTCATAATACCCCTGAATAATCCGCGTTAAAGATAAAAAACTGATGCACTGTATGATAAATATTTTAATTTCGTCCATTATCTAAAATGATACCCGTTACGAAACCTTTCTTGCCACCAATTGAAGAATACGAGCGTTACATACGCGGTATTTGGAAACGAAACTGGCTGACCAACAACGGTCCGCTTGTGAACGAGCTTGAGCTGAAGTTGAAAGACTTCCTCGATGTCAAACACCTGTTGTATGTAACGAACGGCACGATTGCCATACAGCTCGCGATCAAAGCGCTGGGCCTGAAGGGAAAGATCATCACAACACCTTTCTCCTATGTTGCCACAACGAGCAGCATGGTGTGGGAGGGATGCGAACCGGTGTTTGCAGATATCGATCCGCATACCTGTAATCTCGATCCACAGCGGATCGAAGATGCTATCACGCCTAGCACCTCGGCGATCCTTGCCACCCATGTTTATGGCAACCCCTGTGATATGGAGGCCATCGCCGGGATCGCGAAGCGCAGAAACCTCAAGGTGATATACGACGGCGCCAACGCCTTTGGTGTCCGGTATAAGAATAAATCTGTCTTCGACTACGGTGACATCAGCACGTGTAGCTTTCACGCCACCAAGCTATTCCACACGGTGGAAGGTGGCGCTGTTACGACTGCGGACCCCGAACTCCTGAAGAGAATGGCGTATCTTAGAAATTTTGGGCACGACGGTCCGGACCGCTTTGCACAGCTGGGCATCAATGGGAAAAATTCTGAATTTCATGCTGCGATGGGATTGTTGAATCTCCGGTATGTCAATGACATCATGGCTCAGCGGAAAGAATTGTCGGAACATTATGACTCTTTTCTGAAAAATTTCCAGGCGAAGAAGCCCTCGATCCCGCGCGACGTCACTTACAACTATGCTTATTATCCGCTCATTTTTAACGATGAAGCGCTGCTGACGAAAGTGGCGGATGTGCTTTCTCAGAACTGGATCTATCCCCGCCGGTACTTTTATCCCTCGCTGGAAAATCTCCCCTATGTAGAACGCGGTGCGAATTGCCCCGTTGCCGATTCCATCTCTAAACGGGCACTCTGTATCCCGCTCTATGACACCCTGACAAAGGAGGAGATCGACATGATCTGCCGTTTAATGTTGCGCGTACAAAACAACTGATATGATCATTGCGGGAGCGAAAGGATTGGCTGGTGAATTACTGGAAATTTTTTTTCAGCGCAACGAATTAACCAACCTGTACTTTTTCGACAATGTTTCCAGGGATGTGCCTTCCCAATTGCACGGGCAATTTAATGTTATCCGCTCTTTTGATGAAGCGCGCGAGGTCTTCCGTAAAACAGGGGATCGACAGTTCTGTCTTGGGTTGGGAGGGCCCCTGCTGAGATATCGCCTGGCGTCTGCGCTGGCGGATGTCGGAGGCCGGCTTGTTTCCGTGGTAAGCTTGAAAGCTGATATCGGTCATTTCGGGACACATTTGGGTGATGGATGTTGCATCCTGCCTGGTGTAGTGATCACAAGCAATGTTAGACTTGGAAAAGGCTGTCTCGTCAATCCAAATGCAACGATCTCTCATGACAGCACGCTTGGAGATTTCGTCGAAGTTTCTCCGGGCGCCAATATCACAGGCAACTGCCACGTGGGCGACTTCTCTTTTCTGGGAACCAATTGCGCGATATTGCCGAAGGTCACGATCGGAAGAAATGTGACGGTCGCCGCGGGTGCCGTTGTGACAAAAGATGTTCCGGACAATTGTATGGTGGCAGGAGCGCCGGCGGTCGTCAAGAAAACGCTTCCCGCGCTGAACCTTTCAGACACTTCACGATGAATCTGCACATCGCGCCGGATAATGTATTCACCAACACCTTTCTGAATAACCTCGCGGAGGCTGGTGTTCTGGCCAATAACCACCTCGTTGTGCGCACGAATGGAAAAGAACTGAAGCATGTGAAGCGGAATGTTCCGTTTGCCGCTCTGTATTCGCAGAAATTCAGATCGCACACGGGTGAAACGTCGTGGTATGACAGAGTATACATACACCAGTTCACACCGCTGCTTTATCGATGGGTCGCTCTTAACAATTTCAACGAGCTCAACTGGGCCGTCTGGGGCGCTGATCTGTACAATCTTCCGTTTAATCGGAAAGGCCTGTACGAGAAGCTTACGCTTTCGCGTTTCGTCAACAGGCATTTTTCATTCGATGACTTCCTCTATCGCGCAAAAGTTGCATTGCTTCATGAGCCGTACCGGCAAGCAGCGTACCGGAAGGTTAAGAACATCCTGACCTGGATGTCTACAGAGTATGAATTCGCGGCACGCAATCTTCCGCTCTTGAATACACGACATCAATTCTTCTTTTATGAAAATCAGCT
>CBFGXV010000482.1:0-3367 GCA_965652755.1 uncultured Chryseosolibacter sp.
ATTTAGATCTCTGGTTCGCAGATTAGAAATTTCATCGCATGATAATCTGATCCGGAGCTTACCTCGGCGTCGTGGATGTGGATGGCTGATATTTTCCATACAGCGCTTCTCTGAAACGCCTGTGGACTTCGCGGTCAAACGGCATTATCTGGACAAATAACACGGCGGCTACCTCATTCACGGGGTCGACCCAGAACAAAGTGCTTGCAGCGCCGTCCCAGAAAAATTCGCCAACCACTCCGTTGTTCTCGTCTTTATTTGCCGGTGGCCGCATACGAACGGCGAAGTCGATCCCGAAACCAACCTGGCCCTTGCTCGGCAACCACATCCGTTTCTGGATCGTATCTGACAAATGATTCGTTGTCATCAGCTGGATTGTTTCCGGTTTGAGGATCGTTGCGTCGTCGAGCTTACCTTCGTTGACCAACATGCGCGCAAATCGCATGTAATCATCAATCGTACAAGTCAGACCATATCCACCTGGTTTTAAAGGCCAGTCTTTTCCGTTAAATGCATTCGACTCCTCATCGGGAATCCTGGTAAGGCCCGCATCTCCGCGGCGGTAGACCGCAGCTAGATTTTTCATGTCATTCGCCGGTACCACGTACCGGGTGGACGACATCCCCAGCGGCTCGAAAATGTTTTCCTTCAGGTACTGATCAAAGGGCTTCCCCGAAAGCCTCTCGACAAGGAAAGCCTGCACATCAACTGATAACCCGTAGGACCATTGTTCACCGGGATGAAACATCAAAGGCAAGCTGCCCAGCTTCTTTGCCATTTCTGCGAGATTGTTCTCAGGATTCATAGGCCGCACCTCAGCCTGCATCTTCTGCAGTCCTCCTTTGGTGTCTCCATTGACAAAGCCCGCCGTGTGTCTTGTGAGATCTCTGATACTGATCGGCCGTCTCACAGGCTCAAGAATAGGCTTTCCGGACGGATCTTCTCCAACAAAAACTTCTGCGTTGGCAAACTCCGGAGCATATTTTTCAAGGGGATCGTCGAGCTGAAAAGCTCCTTTTTCATACAACTGCATCAGCGCGACGCCTGTCACTGGCTTCGTCATCGAATATATCCGCACAATGGTGTTCCGGTCCATCGGGGCTCCAGCCTCGCGATCGGCAAAACCGAATGCGTTGTAGTATACCTCTTTATTTTTTTCATAAATGAGTGCAGAAACTCCCGCGACACGGCCGTCATCTACAAGGCTCTTTAACGCTGAATCAACGCGAGCCTGAACCGATTGACTAACAACAACTGCGGGACCTTCTGTGTCGGCTGTATTATGATGGGTCGTGCATGCAAAGAGAAATGAACAGAATGACAACAGGTATAAGATATTTCTCATAGTCGGGTGATTGGCTTACTAAAATACAATTTAATATGAACATCAAAAGGGATCCCCTCGTCTGAAGATCTAAACCATTACCAGCGCCGGGCCTTTCCCTGGCTGGCGAAGCTTGTCCAGCGCTTCCCCGGCTTTTTTTTCGCCATGATCCATGCGTCTGAAGTTTAAAGACTCGTTGGAGACGAGGGCGTCACCCAGCACACCTGAATCGGTCTGGATGATGATCGTGCGAAAGGGCCTTAATACTTTTCGCGTTCGTCCTTCAGCCAGATTGTAATTAAAAATGTCGAACCCGGGGTGAGCAGACCTGACCTGGTCTATGATGTCATTGATGCGCAGGAACTCTGCCACATCGTTGTTGAATATTTCGGTGATCGTGATGTCCTGTAGCGACCTGAGCGCGATGCCCGCGATGTTTGCATTCTCGTACCGCTCAAAGTTGACAATCCCCGAATTGCAGTTAATAATAATAATCGTGTATTCATTATGCGGATCGTCATTGTTGATCTCCTCAATCACGTCGGCCAGAGGCGAGACGTTCCGGATGCCCCCGTCGACGGATTGATCGATCGTATGCTCCTTGCTGTTCAGAACAACGGTGATCTTTTTTACAGGTTCCCACACGATGGGCATCGCCGTTGATGCGAGTATGCCGTTCCTGAAATCTTCATCGGTTTTAAAATCAGTGTGTTTCATAGAATAATACTCCCCATTGTTCAGTGAAACGAATCCGCATTTGTAGATACATTCCGATATCTTGTCTATACGAACAAGTTCGTCCAGCCTTCTCTTAAGCGGCGTGTTGTCAGCAAGCGCCCTGAAGTTTTTGAAGTTCGCCTGAAAATCCGCTTCAGCCCTGGCGAGAAAGTCTGCAATGAATTGCTGCCGTTTCCTTTTTGAAAACAGCATCCCAAGTCCTTTGCCGAGGGAAATGCGAAAGTCGATGTTCGGAATAAATCTCTCGCGGATCCTTTTGAAGTTCAGATTGATCCTGACTTCGTCGGACTGATTTTTGGTGTCGATAAAATCGGATGTGTAAATGTTTTCAACATCCGATCCGATGTCGAGCCACAATTTTTCAAGCGCATCAAACTCATTGCATGCGGTAAGAACTCCGTTGAGCGATCCAACCGAAACACCCGCCACGACATCGAACTTCATATCCCCTCCGGCAGGATTGATCAACGTCCAGTTTTTCTTTAGCTGCCTGAGCGCACCTATCTGAAACGCTCCCTTGAAACCACCACCACTGAGCACGAGCGCGAATTTTTTCATGATATGCTTTTAAAGATACGAACGCATGAAAGGAGGATCCGGATGCGCCTCCTGCCGGCGATTCAACTCAGTCCGCAGAAATGAACTGGCGTTCGTGGACGTTACCGCTCGTTATCCCGGGGAATCAACTCCGGCCTGTTTGCCGCCATCCATGCAAGATAAGCTGTCATGACTGCATTGTATTTCAGATCATCTGCTACTACCCTGTCGTATACGTCCATGTTAGCGTGATGCGTTCTGGTGGCATACTCCAGTGGATCTTGTATGAACTGATAGCCGGGCAGTCCGATTGCGTCAAAAGAGAGATGATCAGTACCCGTGGCGTTGCGCAGGCTTATGGTGCCACCGCCGTCCTTTTCAAAAGGCGCCATCCAGCTGCGGAAGATTGGCACAGCATCCTCATTTCCCTGCAGGTAGATGCCCCGATATTTTCCGGCGCCATAATCCATATTAAAGTAAACTGAAAATTTCTCCCCGGCTTCCGTTAACCGGATTGAATCATAAGGGTAGCTTTGATCAAGCCTTTCGCCAAGTTTCCTTTTCACATACGAACGCGAGCCGAGCAATCCCTGCTCTTCTCCTCCCCATAATGCAACGCGGATGGTCCGCCGGGGATCGCGACCGAGCGATTTGATCAGTCTCATCGCTTCCATCATTACCGCCGACCCAACGGCATTGTCAGTGGCACCAGTAGAACTGTGCCACGAATCCAGGTGGGCTCCGATCATTACAACTTCTTCGCGAAGA
>CBFGXV010000483.1:0-3362 GCA_965652755.1 uncultured Chryseosolibacter sp.
TGGAGTCGAAAGCGAGGAAGGTGCGCGAAGGGAAACGAGGACGATTTCCGATAGCATCGCCGTAATACAATGGTATCTCGTTTTTATTCACATCAAATTTTCCCGGGCGCTGATGGAAAAAGAGATGAGGGGTGAACGAAACGACCCTGAGGACGATTCCGCGCAATACAATGGTTCTGCAAAAGTCGCGATCATAGCCATTGACCGTTCAATCAACGCATGGTCCGCGTTATTCGGCATACTGCCCGAGCATGAAGACCATTTTTTGAAAATACTTTCCATGCTTCAAAAGATCAGGTCGATGGCTATCGAACAATTCCCTACGGCGCTGGATTTTATAAGACCCGGCCTGGACGCGGAAGATGAGAATTAGCACTGCAGTGAGAGTGCTCATTCAGCACTCAATTGGTGAACAGAGGTATCTCCCGGGCGTGCCGGCCGCCAAGCAGGCAGCACGCCCGCCCCGCGGGATCCGCATCCCGGCATGCAAGTTTGCATGATCGTGGGGTAGTGATCTTATCCTCGCGATTCTAATTCAACCCACTCCGGGGTTGGCGGTGCCGGGTCAACGAAACCCCAGGATGCTACCTGGGGTGTAATTGAGTATTGAACCCTTTCAGAGCCTTTCAGGGCCTTTCAGGTTCGCCTGTCCTCATACACGGAGGCTACTGACAATACCTCGCTGGTTGTAGATGTTATTATTTCATCGCAATTCTAATAGGCTCTCACGGATGCGACAACCCAGCGGGGCTGGCCTTCAAGCCTTACCCTCGACAAGCGCGTCCATCAACTGCTGCGCGCACGCATCAGCATCCTTCCCATCCCAGACGATATTTGATTTGATGCGATGCTGTTTGTTTTTTAGTCCCGTGCCGTAAGCTTTGTCATAATAAGTCAGGAGGATCTCAATGGTCGAAGCCATGTCGCCCGCGAATAGCTTTTCCTTCGCATCCTTAAAATGCTGGCCTCCGAGCTTTTTGGTAATGCTCTCCATAGCCTCGAGGAACGCCTGCCTGTCAGCATGGCCATATTCTTTCACAAGTCGTTCAATACGTGCGGATTTGTCCACGCTTACGTCGTAAACGTCGGCGACAGACAACTGACGCCAGAAAGGTTCAGGGAGAAAAATTTTTCCGATGGCAATGGATTCATCTTCCACCCAGATATTTCTCGAATGATCCAGTTCCATGATCGCCTCAAAAAGATCATTTTGAAATTGCTCGGTCGTAGGTTGCGGCGGCATCATCAACCCGCCGAATACGGATCCCTTATGCTTTGCGAGTCCTTCGAGGTCTAGTATCTGCTCGCCCTTTTTCCCGAGAGCCCTGAGCACCTCGCTTTTTCCGCTTCCGGTAAAACCTCCTATGACCGTGAACCGGAGCGGAGTCTTGTAAGACTCCAATGCTTTCTCTCTGTAAGCCTTGTACCCGCCTTCAAGCTGAATCGTTTTGATCCTGGCCATTCCGAGTATCTGGCAGAAATTAGAGGACCGCATGCCTCCACGCCAGCAATGGACGAGAAGTTCTTTTCCCTTAGCGAGATTCTCGGCCTGGTTTATCAGTTCCAGAAACCGCGGTCCCACAAGGCGGAACCCGGTCTTGATCGCTTCCGATTGACCTTTTTGCTTATAGTCAGTTCCGACAGCAATGCGCTCTTCGTTATTAAGGATTGGAATATTAAAGGCCTTGTGCATATGACCCTCTTCAAATTCCTTTTCAGACCTTACGTCAGCAACCGGAAGGGTAACGCGCAGTTTGAGAAATTCGTCAATTTGAATGATCACGTCGCAAAGATAGTAAAAAGAGGAGGCTTGCTTTGTCTCAACAATTCCCTGTCAATCGGAGAAGTTAACAGCAATGTTTGTGGCAATACCGAAGCGAAAGCCATAACCGACATACTTGCCATCGCGAAACGACGCCGCTGCTTCCAGCCGGAAAAACCGAAGTACGCCATCGATCGAATATCCAAGTTCCGTATAGTTTTTTGAAGAGGGTGTCGCCAGATAGTTCACAAACACATTTTCGCGGATCCCCGCGAGACGCACCACCGGAATGTTCGTGACAAGGAACTTGCGGAACTGATAATGAGCGCTGCCGGAAAAATATTTTTTATCAGTGCTGTACCGGTAATAATCCATCAATCGGAAACTGCCAACGGGGTCGCTGGTGCTAAACGGGGTTTCATTTCCCAGAAAATGCTCATAGTCCATGAAGTACATCTGTTTGTTATTCAGGAAGGTCCCGCCGCGCAGCCAGAAGTGCATCGAACCTTTGACGCCTAATCTGAATTCATGTTTCACCCCGAGTTCCAATTGATCGAAGTCGATATCACTTTCGAGCACGTTGCGAAAACCCTTGCGGTAATCTATGGAGATCGTCGGAGATGAACTCTGTATCTCGCGCTTTGACCCGTTCCGTATCCGGAACTTCAACCATGGACGAGCCGCAATGCCGATTGCACCCGTCAACGCCTGGTGCGGAGGAAAGCCTGTATCCAAAAGCAGTTCATTGACAGGCTTGTTTGGTGTATAGTCTTCAACCCGCTTACGATCGACTAACTTATAGTCCGATTGGTTGAGAAGTTCCATGCGATCGCTCCACGACCAATTCGTTGTGACTATCAGAAATGGATTCACGCGCTTCCGGTAACGCACGTCTACAAAGTCGCGCTCGTAGATCTTCATCAGATTTCTTTCCAGAAAAAGCGTTGTGAAAGTATTTACAATCGGCAGGATGGGGTCATCAGGATTAAACTGACTGATGTAACGTCCACCATTAACCTCCAGTCTGTAATTCTTATTCCGCAGTGCAACGTTCAGATACCCTGACAATTTTTTACGCGAGAATGCGTACCGCGCAACGGGACGAATGGTCAACCGCGTTTTATTCGTGTCCTGGAACACTGTCCCGAAAGCGACCCGGTATACGAGGTTGAATCCCTCGACGGTGTTAAATCCAGGCATGGGGAAATAGATCTGGAAGTTGGAATGTTTGGTGATATTGTAATGATCGCCGATGACAAGATCCCAAGGCTGAAACCCTTTATGTCTGGAGGCCTTCAGGGTGTCGCCCTCATTCTTTGACCTCTCAACGGCCGCGATACTGTCCGATTTCTCGTATCCCTTCACCTCTTCACGTGTGAGTGGAATGGGTCTGACTTCTGCCCAGTAAAGGGAATCTTTTTTGTACGCAGCGCTGTCAATCGAAAAATCAACATCTGACAATACCTCCGGCTCCGCTTGCTGCTTGCGTTCCTCTTTTTCGTATTCCTTCACGATTGACTTTAGCTCCTTGCGCGTGATCTCCTCTCCGGCCGCAAGACGTTCCTGTAGCTGTGCAGATTTATCGCCCCCCTTTTTTTCT
>CBFGXV010000484.1:0-3342 GCA_965652755.1 uncultured Chryseosolibacter sp.
GAAGTGCCAATATTCAGCACAATTGATTTTGTAATGAGGGTTTGTTCAGGGTACTTTATTTTTTACTTCTTGAAAGCAACACGTAAGTTTAATTTTTAATCGTTGTATTCAACCAAGAAGGCAAGATCAGGTTCAGGGCGATAAGTTTATGCAGGAATCCGCTTTTTGCCTCAAGCAAGGATTTCTTTCACGACCTTCCCGTGAACATCTGTTAACCGGAATCTTCGTCCCTGGAATTTGTAGACGAGCCGTTCGTGATCAATACCCATGAGGTGCATGAGCGTAGCCTGAAAATCGTGAACATGCACCGGGTCCTTCACAATATTATAGCTGAAGTCATCGGTTTCTCCGAAGGTAAAACCGGGCTTCACTCCGGCGCCGGCCATCCACATCGTGAAACAGCGCGGATGATGGTCACGACCATAATTGTCGGCGGTGAGTTTGCCCTGTGAATACGCTGTGCGACCGAACTCACCACCCCATACGACCAGCGTATCTTCAAGCATTCCACGGCGTTTAAGATCCATGATCAGCGCAGCCGTAGCCTGATCTGTATCCCTGCACTGACGGGTAATACCCGCGGGCAGGTTGCCGTGCTGATCCCACCCCTGGTGATAGAGCTGAACAAATTTTACATTGCTCTCGAGCAGTCTGCGCGCAAGAATACAGTTGGCCGCATAAGTACCCGGCTTCCGGCTGTCCGGTCCGTACATTTCAAAGACATGGTCGGGCTCATCAGCCAGCTCTACCACGCCGGGCACCGAAGTCTGCATCCTGAAAGCCATCTCATACTGCGCAATCCGGCTTTCGATTTCAGGGTCGTTGTAGTTTTCATCCTGAAGACGGTTCAACCTTGTGAGATAGGACAGCATTTCCTCCCGGTCTTCGCCATCATAGCCCTGGGGATCGTTAAGAAAAAGCACAGGGTCCTTGCCTGATCGGAATTGCACTCCCTGGTGCCTTGACGGAATAAATCCGTTGCCCCACAACCGGGCATATAGGGGTTGGTCTTTTGGCGCATTGTTAGAAACGAGCACGATAAATGCAGGAAGGTTTTCGTTGTCCGAGCCCAGGCCATAACTCACCCATGACCCGATCGAAGGCCTTCCGGGAAGCTGACTACCAGTCTGAAAAAAGGTAATCGCCGGGTCGTGATTGATTGCCTCCGTATACAACGACTTGACAATACACAACTCATCGACTACCTGCGCTGTATGCGGCAGCAGTTCACTTACCCAGGTCTGGTTCGCTCCATGTTGGTTGAACTTGAAGGCAGACGGGGCCAGCGGCAGGATGGCCTGGCTGGCGCTCATTCCCGTAAGGCGCTGGCCTTGCCTTACAGAATCCGGAAGGTTCTGTCCCATTTGCGAAATGAGTTCAGGCTTGTAGTCGAAGGTTTCAAACTGCGAAGGCCCTCCGCTCATAAAAAGATAGACTATCCGCTTTGCCTTCGGAGCAAGATGCGGGATGGACTTTAAAACTTCCTGCTCGAAGTTACCTGCGCCTTCTGCGGGAGGCTGCAACGCGCTTGTCGCAAAGCTTTTCCCAAAAAGAAGGGAACCTGTAGCTAAAGCACCCAAGCCTAGTGATGTTTTCACCAGAAAATTACGGCGGTCCAGCTTTCTGTGCAGTTCCTGAAATTCTGGCGTGTTCAGTCGGAAGTCAGGCTCATGATGGTGCGACATAGAACTATCGTTTTGTTAAAGTTGCGTCGGCATTCAAGATTGTATTGGCTACGACCGCATTCGCCGCAATGGCAAGTCTATCATGCGAGCCCTCGACGCGCGATTGCCCGGCGTTCAGCCATCCTTCAGCCTTTTCCGGTTGCGCTTTGAACCGCTGAAGTTGCCTGGTGCGCATGTCTGCCAGTAAATCCAACTCCTTTTGAGAAGGTGTTCGTCCCGTCAGTTTCCGGAAAGTATCGCCGATGGCGTTCCTGATGTCTTTTGTTTCCGCCATCCTTTTACCGAGTGCGAGAGAAGCTTCGACAAACGTGGGATCATTCAGTGTCACCAACGCCTGGAGCGGCGTGTCGGTGGTCTGCCTCCTGACAACGCAGTAGCTACGCGGATTCCCGTCAAATGTTGAAAGCGTAGGATTCGGGACAGAACGTTTTACCAGCACATAAAGGCTGCGCCGGTAAACCGCAGCCCCGGTATCCGGAACGTATGTTGCATTGTTGATCTGCCACAAGCCCGCCGGCTGATACGGTTTTACGCTTTTGCCACCGATCGTTCGGTTCAACAGTCCGCTGGCGGCGAGCACGTTGTCACGGATCATTTCGGCAGACAACCTTCCCGCAGGCCCACGCGCCAGCAACCGGTTGTCGGGGTCAAGTTCGCGTAGCCCGGGCGTGGCACGAGAATCCTGTCGGTAGGTCGCTGACATAACGATCAGTTTATTGAGCGCCTTTACATCCCATCCGGATTCCCTGAAAGTTATCGCGAGCCAGTCGAGCAACTCGGCGTGACTGGGAAGCTCGCCCTGGGATCCAAAATCCTCTGTGGTTTTCACCAATCCGGCGCCAAAGAAGTTTTGCCATATCCGATTGACAGCCACCCTGGCGGTGAGTGGATTGTCCCGATGTGTCAGCCATTGCGCCAGACCGTAGCGGTTCCTGGGAAGGTCCTCCGGGAAGGCCAGGACGGCAGCGGGTGTATTCGGAAAAACCTCTTCACCGGGTGCATTATATTCCCCCCTTTCAAGGATGTATGACTGTTTGGGTTCGGGCATCTCAGTCATTATCATCAGTTCCTGCACAGGCTCGACCGCCTCCGCCAGATCGGTACGATATGCTCTCAAAGCACGCTTGACCTTCAAATTTTCCGGATGCACGACCGAAAGGTAATATTCCTTCAGGTCACGTATTTCTTTCTCCGACCACCTGTCTTTAAGAAGATCCTTTCCCTTGATCTCCCCTGTCAGGATCAGGACCTCAACTGGAGCCAACACACGGTCATACACGACAACCTGATCTACCTTTCCACCCTTCAAACCATATCCCCTGTCCCACGCGCCGATCTGTAGACCTGGCTGCTTTTTGGTCTTAAACAAAATTTCTTTCGTCAGTTGGTCTACCACGGTTTCCAATGGTGCTTCTCTGCCATCCACATAGAGCCTGAGACCCTGTGCGCTGGATGATCCGTCATAAGTCATCGCAAGGTGTACCCACCTATCGCGGGGAACATCAACACTTGTAACACGCGTGATGGCATTCGAGGGCGCGGCATACGCGAGATTTGCTTCGAGCCTGCTGTTCTTGAGATAGAGATGATATCCTCTGAAGTTGTACAACCGTTCGGCTATGCCTTTATGAAAGATGACCCCTTCGCTCAGTCCGCC
>CBFGXV010000485.1:0-3337 GCA_965652755.1 uncultured Chryseosolibacter sp.
GGCCGAGCGGCCGTCGAAGTGTTGGAAGAACTCATGGCGGCCTGCTTTCCGCCGAGCAAAAACGACTGAGAAGTGTATATGCCACCTTGCTTACGTTTGTAAAGCAAAGCGAGGCAATCTATTCTGGGGACTATGCCGATCTCACGGGATACAACGTCTCGTTAGCCAACTTCGCATCGAGCGTGCATGCCTTTCTCCGTTTTTCCGACAGGGAACGACTTCTCATTGTGAATAATTTCAGCAGCACTGAAATGGATATTACTATCAAGATCCCCGACGAGCTGCTTCAGCGATTGGGCATCAGTGACGGCGATGAATATATAGCCACGGATGTGCTCGGGAGCACCTTCGAGGTTGCATTTGCGAAGGACCGTACACTGCCTCTTCATCTGCCGCCGCATGGTTCTTTTATTTTCAAGTTAACACGGAAAAAAATATGAGACCGTTCATTTACATCGTCCTTGTGACAGTAATATCCGCGGGGTGCTGGCCCTCCGGGGAGGAGAGCGTTGTTGACTGGCCGTTCGGTGTCAAGTACGAGGTCTTTGTGATGTCATACGCCGATGGCGACGGTGATGGGAAGGGTGATTTTAGAGGGCTGACAGCGCGTCTGGATGAGATCAAAAGCCTTGGCATCAATGGTATCTGGCTTATGCCGATCATGCCGTCCGATACTTACCACAAATACCATGTGATCGATTACAAAAACATTGATCCGGACTATGGTACGATCGAAGATTTCAGGAAATTCATCGACGAGGCTCACAACAGGAAAATCAGGGTAATCACCGATTTTGTCATCAACCATACCGGCAACAATCATCCGTGGTTCCTCGATGCTGCAAAAAACAAAGAGGGTCCGTACAGGGATTTTTATGTGTGGGCCGACAAAGACTCTGTCAGAGGTGAACTGTTCAAAAAAGTACGAACACTCGACTCAGACAATATCCGCAAGTGGCACCCGGCAAACGGTGATACAACCCTGGAGCACTACTATGGCTATTTTAACGGACTATGTCCTGATCTGAATCTCGATAATCCCGAGGTGCGACAGCAGATCATTGACATCGCAAGGTTCTGGCTACAGGACATGAAAGTGGATGGGTTCAGAATGGATGCCGCGAAACATATCTTTCCCGACGAACGAGCCAGCGACAATCACGCCTTCTGGGTTTGGTTCAAGTCCGAAATGGAGAAGATCAAGCCTGACGTATACCTGGTCGGCGAAGTCTGGTCAGAAGCGAAAGAGGTAGCGCCATACCTGCAGGGACTCCCGTCGCTGTTCAACTTTGATCTGGGATACGCAATTACCGATGTAGCAAAAGCGGGACGGGATAGTATTGGCCTTGTTCGGCGTTATAAGGAGATTCGCGATTTTTATAAGTCGGTTACTGACAATTATCTCGACGCGACGTTCATCAAAAATCACGACCAGACACGGCTGCTTTCGGAATTAAAGGGAGATGTAAACAAGAACAAGGTTGCGGCCGCGCTGTTACTCACAATGCCCGGTACGCCGTACATATATTACGGAGAAGAGATCGGAATGCTCGGAGATAAACTAAGCACCTATGAAGACCAGTTCGGTCCGGATGCTTTCGTTCGCGAACCATACGTATGGGACATAAACGGGAAGGATCCGATGCAAACTTCCTGGGAGACTCCGCGGTACAGCACCGGCGAAACGGTCGATCCATATGCGGCGCAAAAGAACGATCCAGGTTCAATTCTTAATTTCTACAAAAACATAATCCACTTCAGAAATTCCTCGCGGCCGTTGACCTACGGGGATATCGAGCCTTCGGGTACGCATATTGAGGAGGTTGTAAGCTTTAAACGCTCGTACGAAAATGAGGAATTATTGGTACTCCACAACGTATCAGATGTCGAGGTCACCGTGGCCTCGGAAGAGGTGTTCCAAAAAATCTTGTTTAGTACAGTCGGTGAGGTGGAAATGGAAGCGGGTGAATTAACACTTCCCGCGTACAGCACTGTCATCCTGGGAAAAAAGTAGAAAACTAATTATATATTGATTGATGAGCGAAATAAAAGGACAGGCCAGGGTCATCATTGAAAATGTTCAGCCCCAGGTTGATGGGGGACTCTACCCGGCAAAATTCACGACAGGGGATTTTGTAAAAGTTTCAGCGGATATTTTCGGAGACGGACATGATCACATTCGCGGGCAGGTTCTTTACAGGAAGGAGACGAGCGAATCGTGGTCGACGCTGGAATTGAAGCCTCAGTGGAATGACAGCTGGTCAGCTTCGTTCCATGTCACTGAAAAAGGATTTTATTTGTTTACGATCCGCGCCTGGGTTGATCATTTCGAGACGTGGTATGACGGATTTATCAAGAAAGCAAAGGCAGCTGTAGACGTGCATGTTGAATTGATGGAGGGCGCTGCATATCTGAGAAGGATCGGAAAAGGTGATCCCTACTTTCAGAAACTGGCTGATTCGCTCGTTGACAAAGACAAGTACATTGAATCAATCGAGAAGGTTCTGAGTCCGGCGTTCGGTAAAATTGTACACGAACATCCTCTGATCGACCATGAGACCTTGTACGAAAAAGAGTTAAAGCTCATCGTTGAATCCAGGAAAGCTAATTTCAGTTCCTGGTATGAATTGTTCCCGCGATCCGCTTCCCTGCAAGGCAAGCATGGCAATTTCAAGGACGTGATCCGTCTGCTTCCACGCATAGCTTCAATGGGATTCGACGTTTTATATCTTCCTCCCATCCATCCCATTGGAAAGATCAACAGGAAAGGTAAAAACAATAACGTCCATGCCCAGCCTGGCGAGCCTGGCTCACCGTGGGCGATCGGAAGCGACGAAGGGGGCCACAAGTCAATCCATCCGGAGCTTGGTACATTGGCAGACTTCAGAAAACTGATCGCAGAGGCAAAAAAATTCGACATCGACATTGCGATGGACATTGCCTTCCAGTGTGCGCCCGACCATCCCTACGTTAAGGAGCATCCGCAATGGTTCAGACAAAGACCTGACGGCACGATTCAATACGCGGAGAATCCGCCAAAGAAATATCAGGATATATATCCCTTCAATTTCGAAAGCGAAGACTGGAAGAAATTGTGGGACGAACTGCGATCGGTTTTTGAATTCTGGATCGAGCAGGGGGTGAAGTTTTTTCGCGTTGACAACCCGCATACAAAACCAATTCGTTTCTGGCAATGGCTTATAGCGGATGTCAACAGGAAACACGAGGATATCATTTTTCTTTCGGAAGCCTTTACCAGGCCGCGCATTATGGCTTCGCTGGGAAAAGTTGGTTTTACACAGTCTTATACTTATTTCACTTGGCGGGTCACGAAAGA
>CBFGXV010000486.1:0-3337 GCA_965652755.1 uncultured Chryseosolibacter sp.
GGAAATCGCAAGTACCTGACGATGGGCCTCGGCTTTCGGAAGGAAAAATTTGGTATCGATGTAGCCTATATCGTACCCACTAACCAAAGAGAGCATCCACTCGCGGAAACACTGCGCTTTACGCTCCTGATGCACATACCCACGACAATTCAGGAGGATGAGGAATCCGTTACTGATGACAATTGATTCATGCCTGACAGAACCGTTGCACCTCCCTTTGTAAAAAGCGCTTCATTCGACCTTATTCAGCCCGAAAAATTCAGCTTGCCCAATGGCGTGCAGGTGTTTGTTGTTGCCGGCGGATCACAGGACGTAGTGAAAATCGAATTTGTCTTTGAGGCCGGAAGATGGTTTGAAGACAAAACAGCTGCATCCTATTTCACAGCGCAACTGCTTCCAAAAGGAACTGGTGAAAAAACCAGTTTCGAGATCGCCAGTATCTTCGACCGCTACGGTGCGCACCTTGAGATTAGCCCCGGCCTTGATTTTGTTTCGGTGTCTGTATACGCTCTGAACAAGAATCTTTCTCCTGTTCTAAGCTTGTTGATGGAGATCCTGACTGTGCCTTCTTTTCCCGGTAAGGAATTCAAACAAACAAAATCAGTGTTTATCCAGAACCTGAAAGTAAATAACGAGAAGACCAGCTATGTTGCCTCGCAACTCTTCAGGAAGAACCTTTTCGGGGGTACGCATCCGTATGGTGTGGAAGTCAATGAGGAGAACGTTTCCTCCCTTTCGACAGGTGATTTTCAAAAGCACTTTCAATCCTGCCATCACGCTCCCATGATCTTTGTGTCGGGAAAAATAGATGCCCGGCAGAAAGATATCATGCTCAAAAAATTCTCGGAATATACGTCGGGAAAAAATGCTGCCGGCAAGAACCACCAGCGCAGCGGCGGGCCGGCGAATCAATATCTGGAGAAGCCCGAAAGTGTGCAATCCTCAGTGAGGATGGGCAAGAGATCCGTTCTGCGTTCGCATCCTGATTATGTACCCATCCTTTTCGTCAGTCATATCCTGGGAGGATACTTCGGCTCACGCCTGATGAAGAATATTCGGGAAGAAAAAGGATTGACATATGGCATTTCAGCATCGATCCACGGCCTTAAGCACGAGTCCTATCTGGTAATCGGCGCGGACGTTAACAAAGAAAACAAAGATCTGACGTTCGCTGAGATCCGCAAGGAGCTGAACCTGCTGAGAACACAAAAGATCCCGGCAGACGAACTGGAGACCACGCGAAATCATTTTATTGGAAGCCTGCAAGCGGAGATTACAACGCCGTTCGCGCACGCAGAAAAAATCAAAACGATTCAACTCTATAATCTGAGCCCCGTCCATTATCAGGAGATGATCCGGCGCATTGATTCACTTACCGGTTCGGACGTTGCCTCGATCAGTGAGCAATATTTTCAGGAAGACAGTTTCCTGCAGGTGGCTGTGGGATAAAGGCGACTGAAAATATTTCGTACTCGCCGTCAGTCGGAGGCGGAGGCTTTTTCAACGCGCAATCCAACGGCCAGGATACCCGCTAGCGTATCCTTCCGCATAAACTGTTCATAGGACACCGTGTACTTCCCGGTTCGGGGGAATTTGTAATTCTTGCGCAGCGCGATCCGGTGGTCGTATAAGTCTCCGAGGCCGCTTTCACCAAACGGCTCGCCGGTTTTTTCGTCAAAGAGGAGCTGGCTTACCATCTGCTTATCCATTTCGGCGCCGGTGGAGTCCAGCAGATAATAGGTTATGAAGATCCTGGCAAAGGGATAATCAAGACTGTTCCGAACGTTACAATACAGATTATACGACTGGAGTGAGTCGCCGATCTCAAAGTCGAAGGAAGGCCGTTCACGCACCAGCCAGTAGCGGGACTTAAGATCCTCATTCTTCTCATAAACGCGGTGTTCATCACAGGAAAAGAATATTGCGATGATCACCGTGAAACCTAAAAAAGATCTCATCCCTTGTTTCGCGGTTTGTTGTTGTTAGGATTGGGATTTCCCCCTGCGCGTTTTTCTCCCGGGCGATCGCCGGGTCCTTTTCTCTTTTTCTTCTTTTTCTTGCCTCCCTTGTTCCGGTACTTCTGATCCATACGTTGAAGATCACTGTTAAGTACCTGTACGGTTGCTTTCTCCTCTTCCTGATCTTTCTCGAGCGTTGCCGGTTTTTTTCCTTCGCGGTTCAATCGCAGAATCTCATTCACCCTTGAGACGTTAAGGGGGTACCAGGTATTTTCTTCCCTGAATCCAAACCACATGATCTTCCTGAAGATATCGGTCTTCTGCAGTGTAGCTTCTCCCTTTTCCGTCAGGAGCGGTCCTTCAACTTTGGGGATATCTTCGAGGGCTTCTATATAAGTTTCAAGTTCGTAATTCAGACAGCACTTGAGACGGCCGCATTGGCCGGAGAGTTTGCTGGGATTCAGTGACAGGTTCTGGTATCTGGCCGCGCTGGTCGCCACATTCTTGAATTCACTCAGCCATGTAGCGCAGCAGAGTTCACGTCCGCATACTCCTATACCTCCGAGTCTGCCAGCTTCCTGCCGGAGGCTGATCTGGCGCATCTCGACACGTATCTTAAATTCGCCAGCCAGGATCTTAATAAGTTCGCGAAAGTCCACGCGGTCGTCTGCTGAGTAAAAGAAAGTCGCTTTGGTGTTATCCGCCTGATATTCGATATCGGAAAGCTTCATATCGAGTTTGAGGTTGCGGATGATCTCTCTTGTCCTGTAAAGCGTCGGCAGCTCGCGTTTTTTTACCTCTTCGAATTTTTCAAGGTCGCGCTGGTGGGCCAGGCGATATATTTTTCGGATCTCCCCGTCGTTGGCGACTTTCTTCTTCTGCATCTGCAGACGCACCAATTCGCCCTGCATCGACACATGACCAAGATGGTGTCCGTTGGGCACTTCGATGATGACGGCGTCGCCGGTGGTAAGATTGAGCCCCTCGGTGTTTTTAAAAAACTCCTTTCGCCCGTTCTTAAAGCGGATCTCCACTATATCAAACCTATCCTGAACCGGCATGTCCATATTTGACAGCCAGTCGAAGACGTTCATCTTGTTACAGCCACCGGTATTGCAGGCGCCATTGTTCTTGCAACCTGAGACCTTACCATCTTTGACTGAACCGCATGCGCATCCCATTTCTAAAATCCTTTATAATTCAACAGATCAATTCCAATATCCTTTCGGAAATACAGGCCGTCCCAGCTGAGGGCCGACACTTTTTCATAAGCGGCTTTGCGTGCATCGCCGAGGGAGTCACCTTTACCTGTCACGGCAACGACCCGCCCGCCTTCTGTGACGATCTTATCGCCCTCTTTTCTTGTGCCTGCGTGAAAG
>CBFGXV010000487.1:0-3336 GCA_965652755.1 uncultured Chryseosolibacter sp.
GAAGGGTTGATACATCTCAACTCGGGCTTGTTTGGTTTGAGCAATCATTTGCTCGAAACACCGTGGCCTAAGGTTGAAAAAGGAAAGCGTGAGATCCAGGCACTGCTGAAGGCGCCACAGGTCAACAAGGACGACCTGTTCCGAATACTTTCCGATGAAACTATTTCGCCTGATGACGCACTGCCTGACACGGGTGTCGGCCTTGAGCGCGAACGATCACTCTCTGCGGCGTTCATCAGAAGTCCCGGTTACGGTACGCGATCATCCACCGTGATATTGGTCGATTACAACAACAACGTTGCATTCCACGAGCGTGTGTATGACCCCGCGTCTTCATCATTCTCACTCAACTCATTCGCGTATTCTATTTCCAGCGAATGAAGTCCGGAAAAAATCGCTCGCCGTTATTGCTGAGAATTGTTCAGTGGGTGTATCCGCGGCTGGAACGGATATTTCCTTCAGTCGCGCATCGCTTTTTTGTGACGATCTTTTTTTCACCGCTGAATTATTCGGTCCCGGAGAAAGAAAAGGACACCGAAAGGAAGGCTGAAAAATTCGCAATCATATCCTGCGGAAAAAAGATCCAGTGTTATTCCTGGGGACAGGGACCTGTGGTGCTAGTCGTCCACGGTTGGGCTGGGCGCGCTACCCAATTCAGGAAGATCATCGCAGCGCTTGTAAGGGAGAATTACAGAGTTGTGGGTTTTGATGGCCCCGCTCACGGAAAATCGCAGGGCACGTCCACGAATATCAGAGAATTCGAATTGGTCCTGACAGAATTATACCGTCATGTCGGAGTTCCTGCAGGGATCATTGCACACTCATTCGGTGGCGGGGCAGTATTATCTGCAGCCATGAACGGCCTTCCTGTGCGAAAACTCATCAATATTGCTTCTCCTGCCATTGGCGATGAGATCATCGGCACGTACCTCCGCACAATCAATGGCTCTGAATCAACGGCGCGCTTCTTTAAGTCCTGGGTTCTTAAGACAACCGGCAAGCCGTTCGATGAGTTTACTGCCTTGCATTTTATAAAAAACCTTAATCAGGAAGTCGACTTATTGCTTGTCCACGACGAGAATGATGGGGAAGTACCTCTGATACACGCCCTGGAGCTGATGAAGGTCTACCCGCGCGCAACGCTGTATCAGACACGCGGTCTCGGGCACACGCGCATTCTCAGGGATGAAGGGGTGATCAGGAAGTGCATTTCATTCCTGAAAAGTTGAACCCGCCTGTCTGAATTGCCGTTTACCCATATACTATTTCTATAATTTACCGTTTAAATGCGGAAAGCGGTTTACTGAATAAGATGGGATCAAACTTTTTAAGTTTTTAATCCATCTTTGTAATTAGGCGTAAAAACCATTAACTAATAGGATCGATGAAAATTATTGAAACCCGGGAGATTTCGAAGGTTTACCACATGGGTAATCAGACAGTCAATGCTCTCCAATCGATTTCGATCTCTATTGACAAGGGTGAATATGTAGCGTTCATGGGGCCGTCCGGGTCGGGAAAATCCACTCTGATGAACATCGTAGGATGTCTGGATACTCCCACTTCGGGAACGTATATGCTGAATAACAAGCTCGTCAGCGAAATGACGGAGAATGAGCTTGCAGATACTCGCAACAAAGAGATAGGATTTGTTTTCCAGACATTTAACCTGCTGCCGCGCGCATCAGCACTTGAGAATATCGCCCTGCCTCTGATATATGCCGGCTACAGCAAGTCTGACCGGAATGAAATGGCCATGCAAGCGCTGGAGAATGTGGGTTTGGCTGACCGCTCACACCACAGGCCAAATGAATTATCAGGAGGTCAGCGCCAGCGTGTAGCCATTGCGCGAGCGCTTGTAAATAATCCGTCTATCATCCTCGCGGATGAACCGACGGGAAACCTCGATACGAAAACTTCCTATGACATCATGAACCTGTTCCAGGAATTACATGACAAAGGGAACACGATCATCATGGTGACCCATGAGGACGATATCGCTCATTATGCGCACCGTATAATTCGCCTCCGCGATGGACTCATCGAATGGGATCGCGTGAACGACAAAGTAAACCGCGCGAGCCAGCACGCACCCGCATCGCACTAATTTTTTTCCAGCGCACTGTTATAATGATCACTTGCGGCGTATTGATACCTGTTTCCGGTTGTGCGATCCAGATGGTAATTTTAATGGAGGCCTGTCAGGTACATTGATCTTGACAGGCGGAGTTCCCTAACTTTAGCCTATGAAAATTTATACGAAAACAGGAGATGAGGGCATGACATCCCTCTTCGGTGGCAAAAGGCTGTCGAAAGCCGCCCTGCGAATCGACACCTATGGCACGGTAGATGAATTGAACTCATGGGTCGGCGTATTACGCGATCACGATGTGAATTCCAGAAGGAAAGAGGTATTGCTCGCCATCCAGGATCGTCTATTCACAATCGGATCGATGCTGGCCACCGAACCGGGCAATACCAAGGTAAGAATCCCCAGCCTTTGGGACGACGACGTCCTTTTTCTGGAACAGCAGATCGATACCATGGATACTGTGCTTCCGCCCATGAGATCCTTTGTACTTCCGGGTGGACATCCTTCGGTATCCTTCACGCACGTTGCGCGCACCGTTTGCCGCCGCGCTGAGCGCCTGGTCATTGCGCTTCACCAATCCGAAACCGTTGACCCCCTGGTTATAAAATATCTCAACAGGCTCTCCGATTACCTTTTTGTTCTATCGAGGATGACGGCCCAGGACCTGAATATTGAAGAAGCCCCGTGGAAACCCCGCATGGGTGAAGAAGATACTCCGACAGCCTGAGACATCAACGCCTTTTTCTTTTCATGATAAAACTTTCTCAGCCTACCGGTCGTTAGGTAAAAGAGGCGCTAATCGTTATCTTTCCGAAACAGCGCGCGACTTATGGTGGATTCCCTGAATATTGAGCTGCAGAAGGTACGGCAATCGAGTATTGCGGAAACAGATTTCAGTCATCTGCCCTTCGGAAAAGTTTATAGCGACCACATGTTTATCGCAGATTATTCCGGGGGTGAGTGGAGGGATCTGCGGATCATGCCCTACGGAAAAATCGCCGTCAGTCCTGCGACGCCCGCCATACATTACGGCCAATCAATTTTTGAGGGATTGAAAGCACATCGTGGCCCCTCGGGGGAGGCGCTGGTCTTCCGACCGCTGGACAACCTGGCTCGCATGAATATTTCCGCTGCACGGATGTGTATGCCGTCTGTGCCCTCTGCTCTTTTTATCGAATGCCTGAGCGAATTGATATCATTGGACCGGGAATGGATCCCTTCAGCTAGAGGGGCATCGCTCTATG
>CBFGXV010000488.1:0-3327 GCA_965652755.1 uncultured Chryseosolibacter sp.
TAATTCCTAATTCGTATTAGTTCGTTTCGAGCAGCTTTTCCTCGTACATGCGCGAATGTCTGTTGGTAAGGATCTTCTGATCGGTTTTTAGCGCATATTCATGGGTAAAAGCGGCGCCGAAGTACAGGATGAACGAACAATAAAAAATGAACAGCAGTATTACTGCGAGGGAGGTGGTCGCGCCGAATATTGATGCAAGCCTAGCATGGATCAGCACCTTTCCCAGAATAAATTCCCCGATATTATACAGCACGGCCGTCAGAAGTCCACCGACGAAAGCAACCTCCCATTTGACATGCGCTTCCGGAAGGATCTTGAAGATCAGTGTAAACCAGACGGCGATCACGACGACAGAAAAAACGATGCTGAGTCCGCGTGCTGCCACCAGCGCCGCACCCGGCCACACCACTTCCAGGTAATCCCGTGATACGGCGAGTCCGGTGTCTACGAGGATCGAGAGCAACAGCAGTATGCCGGAATAGAATATCAACAGCACCGCTGTTCCTCTTTCCCATCCGAAATAACGGAGGTGCCATTGCGGCTTGCTGCGGATCCTCCATAACTTGTGAATTGACTTCTTGACGACGGTGAGAAGCGTAGTCGCTACAAAGAGGAAGAAGACAGAACTTCCCAACGTAATGAGCCACCCGCTTTCCATCTCCATGAAGTTGCCGACGATGGTTTGAACATCCCGCGCCGTTTCAGGACCGAAGGTAGATCCAATCACCAGGAACATCTGATAGCCGATCTTGGCGGAAGCAAAATATATACTGAAGAGATTGACCAGCAGTATAATGATCGGCGACAGTGAAAACGTCGCGAAAAATGCTGTCGACGAGCATAAAATAAGCGGGTCATTACGTTTGAGTAATCCCAGCGCTTTTCTGAAGGCGGTAGCAACGCATTTTAGACTTTCCATAGGTTAACCGATCCTGATACCCGAAAACAATCTCCGTGCCCGTATTCCCGAATTGATCCCAACCGCCTTAATGCTCATGGTTTCTCATTTTGGGACGTAATACTGACGCTTTTAACAACTTAACTGTCAATAAGTTCTTATGTAAGGTTACTTGTTTGATTTGATTTTTATTCATAGGGTAAATAAGAAACTTTGGTTAATAAACCCCATTAAAATCATGAAATCAAAAATGTTATTTTTTGTTGCCATTCTTGCTTCGGCCGCACTGGTTTCGTGCTCTGAAGACGATGAAAAGACACTTAAAGGTGATCCGGACATTACGCACGAAGGTGATAAATGGACAATCACTTCCATCAATTATACACTGATTGATCAGAGCACTTCCGGCGGAGTGGGCCAGACATTCAAAACCGGTTCAGAAGGTACGGGTGCGTTCTACTTCGTCGATGGCCAGCCGAAAGGATCTTTTGAAATGCGCATTGCGGATTACAACAAGGAAGACTTTTTCAATTACACCATCGATGGGGAGACTGTTACCATTATCACAGTAGACCAATCAGTGGGTACCACAACGAACCAGAACGTTATTGCAGTCTCAGGATCAACCACAGCAACTGAAAGATCTTTGAGCGGAACAATCATCAAACAGAGTACACAAGGCGGTCAGTTCGTGCTTGATTTTGACGCAGTAGTTCAAAAAGCGCAATAAGAAAGTTGTTTGATAAAATGCCTTGCGCCACTGCCGGTGCAAGGCATTTTTATTTTGTATTGAGTAATTTCATCCGCAATGTTCGACTTCGTACGAGTGACTGCTCAAATGCGGATTTCTCTTTCGTACTACCTCATTCTCCGACGAAAGATTTCGTTTGCACCTTTAGTTGACACAGGGCTGCGCCACATCGGATTTCGCGCGGCAAAAGACTTCCCAACTGACCAACACGGCGCGGGAACAGTATTTTTTATTCATGCGCGGTTGCAGGGAAGTTATGAAGGAGTTTTTGAGAAGAGCACAAGTCCACTTTGACAGATTACGGTTGCAGTATGGCAGGCGGTTCAGGCTGCCGGCCGGCATTCGCCACCGGATAGACATTGCAAAAAACTTTTTGCAACGTCATCCGCGTTTAAAATATCCACTTTATGGCATTGGAAGCATCGTCGTGCTGCTGCTTGCTTTCATCATGTTCATATTCACACAAACTCCTTCAAGGCAGGAGCTGACATCGATAAAAAATGCTGTAGCCTCGGAGGTATACAGCGCTGACAGTGTTCTTCTGGGCAGATATTTTATCCAGGATCGCACCGAGGTCAAATACGAAGATATTTCGCCCCGCCTCCTGGAAGCATTGGTCGCAACGGAGGATATACGGTTTTTCGACCACAACGGAATTGATTATCGCAGCCTCGGAAGGGTATTGGTGAAATCCATCCTGTTGCAGAACGAAAGCGCTGGCGGAGGAAGCACCATCACGCAACAACTGGCGAAGAATCTTTATCCACGGAAGCGCTACTGGATGGCCTCCATGCTCGTCAACAAGTTTCGCGAGGCGGTGATTGCCTTGCGGATTGAGTCCATCTACTCCAAGAATGAGATCCTGGCCCTGTATCTCAACACGATCCCGTTCGCGGATAATACCTACGGCATTCAGTCTGCTGCGAAGCGTTTTTTCTCAACAACAGCGAGTGAGCTTTCCCTGGAGCAGGCTGGTGTGCTGGTCGGCATGCTGAAGGCGACGCATTACTATAATCCAAGATTGTTTCCTGAGCGCGCGCGTGACCGGCGGAATGTTGTGTTTTCGCAAATGGCGAAGTATAACTTTCTCGCTCCGGCGGCTGTGGACTCCCTTAAGGCGAGACCGATCGAATTACAATATCAGCGCACTACATTTCATGAAGGACTCGCACCGTATTTTCGCGAGCATGTAAAAGCTGAACTCATCAGATGGTGCGAGGATCACAAGAAACCAGACGGGACTCCTTACAATCTGTTCACCGACGGACTGAGAATATACACGACCATCGATTCAAAGCTTCAGCAATACGCCGAGACGGCAGTTAAACGCCAGATGGCCGATCTTCAGAAGCAATTCTTTGCTCATTGGGGAAAAACGAAACCGTGGAAAGACGATGAGCGTATCATCATGGATGCCGTGCGCCGATCCAATCGCTACAAGCAGTTGAAAGAGCAGGGCCTGTCAGAAGAGGCGATCATGGAGGAATTCAACGAGCGTATACCCATGCGGTTGTTCACGTGGGAAGGAGAGAAGGAAGTGGAAGCAACGCCGCTGGATTCAATCAAGCACCACCTGCAGTATCTGAACGCGGGCTTCCTCGCGATGGAGCCGGAAACTGGCGAGGTCAAGGCATGGGTGGGCGGAATCAATCACGACTTCTTCCAGTATGACCATGTT
>CBFGXV010000489.1:0-3324 GCA_965652755.1 uncultured Chryseosolibacter sp.
TTCTGTTCCGGATAAGGGTTATCAGATCCGCCACCCGAAGTCAGCGCGGTTTTGGGAATGAACAACCTGACCTTCGCGGTCTCCACTACGGATGTGTCGGCTTCGTTTGTGACCGAAGTTACCTCACCGCCCGAGAATTCCCTGGCAGCGATAATGGATGACAGGAAGAATTTTTGCTTGATGGCAACCCACTTCAGGGGCTGCGTCAAAGTCTCAGCTTCAGTTCCCGACGAGCGCTCGGCGAGGTTGTCAAAGCCTTCGTTGATCTCGAACCAGGCAACGGATGAATTATTCCGCGTGTCAAGCAGGTCTTTCTCCAAAGGAAGGATGCGATCATTCCACTGGAAGGTAAGATGGTTGCCGGCAAACTGATCACCGATGCCGCGTTCTTCTATCCTGTAGCGGATCTGATAACCCTTATCCGGAACAGAATAAACCTGCGTGAAGGACGACCCGTTTGATAACTGAATTGTGTACCTGAGCACTGTCGTATCTCCCTGTTTTGTCTGACTGCCGTTGTAATACAGCGCGTAGAGGTCGACTTCTTTGCCTTGATAATTCGTAAGCAGATTGAAGACCGTGCGCTCCGGCGTCACGAGCTTTAATGCCTTTTGAGAATATGTCTTGTATTTTTTTAATTCCAGTTCTTTGATCACGCCGCCTTTATTGCTGAAGACGACACGTACATCCTCAGTTTCGACAGTTGTGTTTTTTTCAGCGCCGCGTGCAAAAGAAGAGAGATCGCCGAAATTGGATGTAAGCACGCTGTCCGGGGTGACATCCGCCTGTTGTTGCAGTGTGTCGCCTGGTGCCTGGGCCGGAGATTCGGTTACCGCCGGCTGTGCTGATTGCGGTTGTGGCTTCGGGGAAAACCAGTAGAAGTACGCCAACAACAATGCTGCAATCAATGTAAGGCCTATCGCCGAATTTCTATCCATCTTATCTTGGTAACGATTAACTTGTTTTTACGGGCTGCAATATTAAGAAATAGATCTTTTATGATTCAGCGCCGCACCTACAAACTTCACGAACAGTGGGTGCGGGTTGAGTACTGTACTCCGGAGTTCAGGGTGATATTGAACCCCTACGAACCAGGGGTGATCCCGTAGTTCGACGATCTCGACAAGGCTGGAGTCAGGATTCACGCCCACGGCCTTCATACCGGCGGCTTCCATCTGCTCAAGATACTTGTTATTAAATTCGTACCTGTGCCGGTGTCTTTCCTGGATAAGCGTTTCGCCGTAAGCTGCGTGCGCTTTGGTTCCTTTTCTGAGCCTGCAGTCATACGATCCAAGGCGCATGGTGCCACCCTTCATCGTAATCTTTTTCTGTTCCTCCATCATGTCGATGACGGGGTTTTTTGTCTTTGCGTTCAGTTCTGTTGAGCTTGCCTCGAGCCCGAGTACGTGTCGAGCAAATTCGACAACGGCGCACTGCATGCCCAGACAAATTCCAAAGAAAGGTATCTTGTTCTCGCGAACATAACGGATCGCCTCGATCTTGCCCTCCATACCGCGCTCACCGAATCCCGGCGCAACAAGTATCCCATTGAGGCCTTTCAGAATGGACTCAACACTATCCTTGTTTATGTCTTCAGACGAGATCCATTTTACATTGACCTTTGAGTCATTCTCAGCGCCGGCGTGAACGATTGCTTCGGCGATGGATTTATATGCGTCTGGAAGAGAAACGTATTTACCAACCAATCCGATCGTCAACTCGTCCATGGGATTTTTTAATTTCCCGAGGAAGGTTTTCCATTGATCGAGGTCGGGTTCATTCTTCGTGTGGATCTTCAGTTTCGCGAGTACGCGTTCATCGAGCTTCTCTTTTTTCATCAGCATCGGAACATCGTAGATCGTGTCGGCGTCGATCGCTTCTATGACGGAGTTCAGATGAACGTTGCAGAACAAAGCCAGCTTCTTGCGCAGTTCCATCGGGAGGGCCATCTCCGTGCGGCAGACGAGAATGTCTGGCTGAATACCTTCGGCGAGCAATTCTTTTACGGAGTGCTGTGTCGGCTTGGTCTTCAGTTCCTTCGCAGCCTTCAGATAGGGGATGAGCGTGAGATGTATCACGAGCGCATTGTTTGCCCCGAGATCCCATCGCACTTGCCTGACTGCTTCGATAAAGGGCAACGACTCAATATCACCAACCGATCCTCCAATCTCCGTAATCACAAAGTCGTACTCGCCGCTTTCTCCGAGTAGAAAAATGTTTCGCTTTATCTCGTCGGTGATGTGTGGCACCACCTGAACGGTCTTGCCGAGATATTCGCCCTGCCGCTCTTTTGTTATCACATTGTGATAGATGCGGCCTGTGGTGATATTGTTGGCCTGGGTGGTCTGAATGTTGAGAAAGCGCTCGTAATGCCCCAGGTCCAGGTCGGTTTCGGCGCCATCCGACGTCACGTAACATTCGCCGTGTTCGTATGGATTTAATGTACCCGGGTCGATATTTATATAAGGATCAAATTTTTGGATCGTGACCTTAAATCCTCTGGCTTGCAATAGCTTACCTAGCGATGCTGCAATGATCCCTTTACCTAGTGATGATGTAACACCCCCGGTTACGAAAATATATTTAGACGTAGACATGTTCAGGATTGACCCTTTTTCGATTAACCGGGCACAAAGGTAAATTTTTCGGGGTAATTATTTAAAGAATGGGGAAGATGGCTCGAAAAAACTTGCCGTTACTGTCCTTGATCATGGACCCCCAGCGGGAATTCCTCCCCGCGTCTTTAATTTATCTGCAGCTACTCATAAGACCTGCTTTTGAACCTCGGTACCAAACGGTAATAGACGGTATTTATACTATACCCCTATACCCCTATACCCCTATACCCCTATACACTTATACCCTTATACCCTTATACCCCTATACCCTTATACCCCTATACCATTATACCCCCATCCCCCCCTATATCCCCCTCACGGCATTTAACGGTATTGAACGGTATTCAACCTGCCTTTCAACCTGCCTTTCTTTCAGCAGCTAAAACGGTAAGTTATTTCTGCTAAACGCTGCTTGACGAAACGGCCGTAAATTTATCGCTACTGCTGGTTTCCTTGGAGGTCGCTTAGATGATCAACAGGTTATCCGGCATCAACGGCTGATCGCGGGCGTCATACATTAATTTAAAGTATTTGTTCTAGGATGGTGGTGAAAAGGTGGTTACTGATACTCTTTCTTACTGTATTCGCTACTGCCGGTCTTCGGGCACAGTGCGATCAGCTGCGTCCTCAAAAAGATATCAGTTTTAACACCGATCAGGACTGTGCGCCCGTAACCGTTTCGGATTTCATCATAACGTATTACTTC
>CBFGXV010000490.1:0-3309 GCA_965652755.1 uncultured Chryseosolibacter sp.
GCATGATGATGATCCGGAACAGGTTGTTGTAGCTCAACGAGGGCGCATGGATCTGAGGCAGGCAGCAGAGCAGCGAATGTAGCTGGTCCGCGGCACCTTGCACCGAATTACCGGTGCTGAATAATTTAATCATCCTGCGGTGGAGCTGTTCATCCTGTTCGTAGACGATCGTATTTCTGCTGTTATCAAGAAGGTCAGCCGGGTTCACATAACGTGTGAGCGGGAAAACCTCGCCGCCGAGTTTCAGAGCATATCCCATGACCAGGGCATCCGGATTGCACGGAACAGGAATAAGATCGTCGGCATTGAATACGCTGGTCTGCTCCAGTATCCTCCTTCGTACTTCGGTCAAAGTAATGCGATCAGTGAGCACATCAAAGTTATCCAGCCTTCCCGCGATTTGTGTTGGCTGCAGCGTGACACCGCGAACGCAAGGTTGTTTCAGCGCGAAGTCGATGATGGGGCCGATCTCATCATCATTTAGATTTTTTTGGATGGTGACTACAAGGGTCGTTGAAAGATTCAGCGCGTTCAAATGTTGCAGTGCCTGGTCGCGGATCTGCAGGAGGTTAGCGCCGCGCATGGATTGAAGAACTTCCTTTCTGAAAGAATCGAATTGAAGGTACACCTCGAAGTTTGGAGCGTAGGTGGAAAGACGTTTTGCGAATTCAAGATCCCTGGCGATCTGGATACCATTCGTATTAAGCATCAGGTGTTTGATGGGCAGTGACTTTGCGTAGTCCAGGATCTCGAACAACTGCGGATGCAAGGTAGGCTCACCTCCGCTGATCTGCACAACATCCGGTTCGCGTTCATTGGATACAACCGCGTCAAGCATGCTTTTTACTTCATCAAGCGTGCGGTGCCTTCCGTACGTGGGAGACGATCCGGCAAAGCAGGTCGGGCAGGTAAGATTGCAGCGGTCTGTTATTTCGACCACCGTGAGGCAGGAGTGTTGTTCATGATCCGGGCAGAGTCCGCAGTCGTAAGGACATCCGTAGTCGGTTTTCGTGTTAAACCTATGCGGCGTTTCTGAAGGTTTGTTGTAGTTCCTGATGTTCTTGTAATACGCGATATCGTCGGCAATGAGAACTTTGGAAGCACCGTGTTCCCTGCAACGCTTCAGCATGAATACCTTCCCGTCTTCAAAAACGATCTTGGCATCAATGCGCTTGAGACATTCCGGACACAGGCTCAGCGTAAAATCATAGTAGGTATACTTTCTGGTAGGCACGGGCCAGGGGTATTAAAGATTTTCGATAATATACAAAACATAAAATACAAAGCCATTGGATGCTGCTGAAACCCAATACAAGGAACACGTTCGGTTTGAGGAATTCAATGAAGAACCGGAATCCGAAGTAGCTAAGCATGAACAGACGAAAGAGATATCCGTCTTGCAGTTTTTTTTGGTCGGAAATTTTTTTCAACACGAAGAACAGAACGACCATGAAAAGCATCTCGTACAGGGGAAGGGGATGGCGCTTCAATCCATCGCCCAGGTCCATACCCGTAATAAACGAAGTAGTGATACCGTAGGTGAATTCATTTGTTCCCGCGAGAAAACAACCGATCCTTCCGATAAAGATGCCTGCAATGATCGGCAGCGTAAAGAGGTCGCCGGACGAATGCTTTTCTTTTATCATCCATTTCGTGAGCTCTACGCCCAGGAGCCCGCCGAACAATCCGCCCATGATAGTTTTCAAATTGTAAACAACGAGCACACTCAGCTCTGCCAGTTGGGGGTTTTCCAGGAAGGCCATAATTCGCGAGCCAAGAAAAGCGCCGGCGGCCGCGCCCAGAATGATTGAGAGCCGGGTTGACGTTGAGATCGGATCTTCTGTTCTTTTTCGCAGCCAGAGGTAGTATCTGAATGCGATGAAGAATGCGGCGTACTCGAGGATCAGATGGATGTTAATCGTCCGGCCTGCAATCTGGGGTTCAAAAGGGATCAGGTACACTATCATCAGTCGGCATACAAGTTAACCGGACGTTCGTTGTGCTGCAATACTTTTATTATTTCCGGCGATGTGGCCGATGATCACATGTTGGATTTATTCTCTTTAAACAAAATTTGAGATCTTTGTTGATAGAATAGACCGATATGCAGTCAAAAGATCCCCTTCATGGAAAAACACTTGAAATGATACTCAACGAGCTCGTCGAACATTTCGGGTGGGAGGACCTCGGCAGTATCATCGACATCCGGTGTTTTAAGTTTGATCCCAGCATCAAGTCGAGCCTGGCCTTCCTGCGCAAGACTCCCTGGGCGCGGAAAAAAGTTGAGGATCTCTACATCAGTATCCAACGCGATTAATGCAGGTTTAATACCGTCTGAATGCAGGTCAAATTCCAGGTTTAAAGACAGGTCGAATTCAGGTTAAAAGACAGGTTTAAAGGCAGGTTATTATCGTTAAGATGGACCTGGAATTAGACCTTGCGTTTTAACGGCATTAAACCTCCAATCAACTACCTTCGCGACCAGATCAAAACGACTAATGAATTACTGGCTTGTAAAGTCCGAACCGTTTAAGTACAGTTGGGAGCAGTTTGAGAAAGATGGAAAAACATTTTGGGATGGCGTCCGCAATTACACTGCGCGCAATAACCTGAAGGCGATGAAGAAAGGCGACCGCGTATTGTTCTACCACAGTAACGAAGGATTGGCGATTGTGGGTATCGCGGAGGTAGTGAAGGAAGCCTATCAGGATCCGACGACGATCGATCCGAACTGGGTGGCCGTAGACCTCAAGCCCATCAAAGCTTTACCCAAGCCAGTGACACTTGCGCAGGTGAAGGCGGAATCAGCATTAAAGGATATGGATCTTGTGAGGCTTTCACGCCTCTCAGTAGGAGCGGTTAAAAAGCGCGAGTTTGAAAGGGTGATGGTAATGGCCGGAGTGAATGCAGGTTGAAAGGCAGGTTAAATGCAAGGTCTAATCCAGGTCCAATACCGTGGAGTGGCAAGGTCTAAATGCCAGGCCTCTCCGGAGCGAATTTTAACCTGCATTTAACCTGTCTCTAAACCTGCATTTAAACCTGACTTTCAACCTGCATTTTAAACCTGTCTTTAAACCTGCATTTAAACGGTATTAAACCTGCATTTTTAACGGTATTTGAACCCACCTCCTGCCACGTCACTTCATCGCGATAAACCCCAGTCAGACGTTTCGACCAGACCTGAGGCCAGCCGCTTCACGTTATTATAAGGAACTTTTAAAACCAATGTATTGTCATTGCCCTGCTTCTCGTGTTGGAAGGAATCTGATGGGAAAGAAAATGATAGCGATAAGAAAGAGGACGCTTATT
>CBFGXV010000491.1:0-3299 GCA_965652755.1 uncultured Chryseosolibacter sp.
AGCGCCGGCCTGCTCTTACCCCTGCACAGGTATCAGAACATCATCTCAATCGTAGTGGGCATTGCACTGCTTCTGCTGGGTATAGGCGGCCTGAAGAACATCACGGTGCCGGGCCTTTCTTCTCTCGTGTATAAGCTTAGCGCGGCTGTAAAGCACCGGTTCTCACACGTCTTGAAACGAAAAAAAATCAGCAGCATGTTTATCCTCGGCGCGTTAAATGGGTTGTTGCCCTGTGGACTGACAGCGCTCGCGCTAACCTGGTGCCTGACTTTGCGCGGCCCGGCGGGTGGATTTAACTTTATGTTGCTCTTTGGCGCAGGTACGTTGCCTGTCATGCTCGGCTTTACCGCCCTGCTTCCGGTTGTTGTAAAAAAGTACAATTGGAACCTCCACAGGCTCACAACGGGCATGTTGATCCTTTCCGGATGTGTGTTGATCAGCCGCGTATTCCTGGTTCATCTTCCACACGCACCTTCCAGCAATATCGTCGAAATTATCATGTGCAAATAAGAGTGCCATGACTTCCCATTGCAGGCACTTACCTGGCAACATTCCACCGTACGACCTTCCCGAGTTTTGCCGGCTCTTTGATCCTGATCTTCCCGCCATCGATCTCGATCAGACCTTCGTCCTTAAAATCCGAGAGGACGCGAATGACGGATTCCGAGGCAGTACCTACCATCTTGGCAAGGTCGTCGCGGGAAATTGCAATGGCCGATTGGGCGTCCTTTAGTGTTTCGGATTTTAATAACGCTTCGGCTGTGCGCTGACGCACGGAATTGTATGCGAGATTCAACAGTTGCGTTTCCCGGTCGGCCACCTTTTTGCACAGCAGGTGGATGAAACTCTTGGATACATCAGGATGGCTTTGAATCATCAACAGGAAATCATGACGCGGAATGGAAATCAGTTCCGTATCCTGCATCGCAACCGCGGACTCAGTATAGTTCCCGTTTTCAAGTATCGGTTCAAATCCGAAAAAATCATTGGCCGAATACAAGTTCATGATGAGTTCCTTGCCGTCAGGATGCGATTTGAAAGTTTTGACATTGCCTGATTTGACAAAGTAAACGTGTAGCGGCGCATCCCCCTCCGTATAGATCTCGGTCTTTTTCCTGAGTACCTTAACTTTCCGGTCCTTGCCAAGCTCTTTGATATTCAGTATTGAGCGGGCGTCTTTTATAAAATTCTCCAGACCTTCCACTGAAACTTCGTATTGCTTTTGCTGCATCGCATTCTTGCGGAACCGGGCCTCAATGGCATTCAGAAGGTCAGTGTCATCAAATGGTTTCGTGAGATAATCGTCAGCGCCGAGGTTCATGCCCTTGCGGATGTCGGTCTTTTCCGTTTTTGCGGTCAGAAAGATAAAAGGGATCGCGGCCGTCTGCTCATTCTTGCTCAAAATATGGAGGACGCCATAGCCATCAAGTTCCGGCATCATAATATCACAAATGATAAGGTCCGGCTTCTGGCGCTGGGCGATATCGACACCGATCTTGCCGTTCTCTGCTACCAGTACCTCGTAGTTAGCCAGGGAGAGAATTTCGCTCGTGTTTTCCCGCACCTCAGGATTGTCTTCGATAAGGAGAATCTTTTTCATATGCTGTTAGTTTATTTGATCGGAATCAGGACTGTAAAAATACTTCCTTCTCCGTACTTGCTGGCAAAAGAAATGTTTCCATCAAGCAATTCAACGTATCGTTTAACTATATTGAGACCCAGGCCGGTGCCCTGAACGTGTCCGGCATTACTGGCTCTGAAGAAACGGTCAAACAAATGTCTTTGGTCCTCGTCAGGTATGCCGATGCCCTCATCCCGCACAGTAAAGGTCACATGATTGCCCTCATTTTTGCAATTGATAAAAATCGTTTTCCCAGCCTCCGAATACTTGCTCGCGTTCGAGATCAGGTTAAACAAAATGTTCCGCAGGATCCGAACGTCACAATAAATTTCTTTTGGCATATCCTGCCAATCGATGGCAAGTCGCTGGCCAGCCTTCAGGGTGGGAGCAATTTCTTCTTCGACCTCCTTCATAAAATCCACAACGCTGAATGGTTCGCTGACAAGATCTATTTTTCCTTCCTCCAGTTTTCCAAGGGAAAGGAAATCATTCAGAATTGACGTAAGGTGATTTACCGAGGACTTAATTCTCTGCACGTGTTTCGAAACCTTTTCGCTTTCCTTCCGCTCGTTGTATTGCTCAATCAAGGACGCCGAGCTCAGCACAGTGCTAAGGGGCGTGCGAAATTCATGCGATGCGATGGACACAAATTTCGATTTGAGTTCGTTGAGCTCACGCTCCCTTTCCAGGGCCTTATGAGCTTCTTCCTCCGCTCTTTTCCGAACCTTGACCTCGTTCTCCAAAGCACTGATCGTTGAATTCAGGTCTTCAGTACGCGCCTGAACCTTTTTCTCGAGTTCCGAAGCATATAAAAGCAGTTGTTCTTCGCTTTTCTTCAGAGCCTCTTCCGCGCGCTTGCGTTCTGTCACGTCACTGACGAAAGCCATCACCATGAGCTCGCCGTCTATTTTCATGTAACTGAGGCTGACCGCCACGGGAAATTCAGAACCGTCCTGTCTTTTAGCTACCAGATCGCGCCCCATACCCATAGGACGTGGCTCGGGGTGTGCGTTGAAATCCTCGCGGTAGGCCACGTGTCTCTTTCTCAAATGTTCGGGCAGCAGGTCTTCAATCAGCCGCCCAAGTAAAGTGTCCGGTGCATAACCAAACATCCGCTCGCTTACCGGGTTGGCTAGTACTATCGTACCGGCCTTGTCGACCATAACAATGGCTTCAACCGAGCTCTGAAATATCTGGCGAAATGTCTCATTCGATGTAAACGGCATAATCTTGATAGTGGAGCAATATAGTGAAGAAGTGACAAAAATCAGGTCTATTGTTGATTCATGTCCTGAAATCAAGACGGCATCCCTTGTAAGTTCGTGTACAATTCAGGCGTATGAAACAGATATTGGGTGTTGTCGATTTCAGTGAAGCAACGGAAAAGGTGTTGGAGGTAGCGGCAGACCTGGCCAACACCAATAAGGCGAATCTGATCGTCCTGTTTCCCTACCGGTTGATCCACGAGGATCTCGGGGGCGACATGGTTTCATTGAAGAAAAAACTTGAATCGGAAGCGCGGATAAAATTCCAGGTGCTGAGAGACAATTTGCACGGCCTGGAAAAAACGCCCTGTGAATTCTATCCCGAAATAGGTTTTCTGGCGGGCCGGCTAAGTTCCTATCTGGCCAAAAAGAACATTGATATAGTCGTCATTGGCGAGCGGCAAGTGAACGAG
>CBFGXV010000492.1:0-3272 GCA_965652755.1 uncultured Chryseosolibacter sp.
ATAAGGAAATAGGAAATAGGGAAATAGTCGCCGGCAGGGTAGTTTGAACTCTGTTCGCAACAGAAACTATGATAATGACTTTCGGGCTAACCAAACGAATTCACCGTGCCGACTGACAGCGGCTGCTTATGAACCTTGCCGGTCTTCGTATGCTGCGGTGAGCCGGGAAGAACTAATGTTGAAGAGACCGGCGAGTAATTCGTATGACCGCAGACGGTCTTCTTTCGTGTCAGCGAAAGTAGCCACGACAATTTCATCGACTTCGAAGTCTTCAGCAAGCGCCGTAAATTTTTCCTTCACGACGTCAGGTGTTCCGATGATCATGCGTTGGCGGTTGTATTGTACATAACGCAATTCTTCTCCGGAGTATTTGTGATCTTTAACCGATTCGTAAGATGGGGATTCGTCCACCTTGCCTTTGCTGAGATTGAGCAGGCGGTAATCCATCACTGCCTGCACACGCGCTGCCTTTTCTTCGTCCTCGCCGCAGAACGCAAAGATCCCCACGCTGCCTTTTGGTTCTGGCAACTCCTCCGAGGGTTTGAATCGCCTGCGGTACGCAGTCATGGCTTCCATGCCGCCCACCGGGTTGATGAATTGCGCAAAAGACAACGCCATTCCGAAATGCGCGGCCAGGTATGCGCTCTCACCGCTTGACGTAAGCATCCACAACTCCGGAGAAGTGAGGATCCTGGGGATCGCTTTCACTGTTTCATGAACCGTGTCAGGAGTTGAATCATCCGAAAAAAAAGATTTAAGCGCTGTTATTTGTTGAACGTATTCCTGGGGATCAAATGTATTTGAAGGGTTTAACAGAGATGCCGTGAGGCGGTCGCCTCCCGGAGCCCTTCCAATGCCAAGATCAATCCTTCCGGGAAACAGCCCTTCGAGCAGTCGGAAGTTTTCGGCGACCTTCAGTGTACTGTGATTTGGTAGCATGATGCCCCCTGATCCGAGACGGATGTGCGTTGTTTCTGCGCCGAGGCGGGCTAACAGAATTTCAGGAGCCGCACATGCCAGGGTGGCGATGTTATGGTGTTCGGATATCCAGTACCGTGTATACCCAAGGTTCTCCGCAAGGCGCACAAGTTCTATACTTTCCCGCAAGGCTTCCACGGCATTGCTTCCCCTTCGGATGGGCGTCTGATCCAGTACACTCAGTTTCAACTTCATCGTTTAATGTTCTGTTTTTGAGATTTTAGCAGGTAAACAAAGTCGGTCGTAAAGTAGTGCCCTGTCTGAGTTTCATTTTCGCCGTCTCTTGACCCCGGCGCAGCGATGTGCCTCCCCCAGAATACGGCAATCGTGAAATCAAGCATGCCGGGGAACCTGGGGCTGGCTTTTACTGTTGTTTTTTTTCTATTTTTGAGATCCAATCCAGCATAAAAAACCAGATATGAAGATTACGTCATTACTGACATGGCTGCTCGGCGCCGTGCTCTTACTTTCCTGTTCAAATAAAGATGATAAGAAACTTCCCGAGGGAGTAGGCATTAACACGTCGTATTTGGACACAACGGTAAGGCCGTCGGAAGACTTTTTCCGTTTTGTGAATGGCGGCTGGATCGCGAAAAATGAAATCCCCGCCGACCTCGGTGCGTATGGCAGTTTCACGGAGTTGCGCGAAGAGAACCAGAAAGTCCTGCTTGAGATCCTGCGCAAGGCAGGAGAGAATGAGCAGTATAAGGAGGGATCAGATCAGAGAAAAGCGGCTGATTTTTATACAGTGGGCATGGACTCGCTGATGGCCGAACGCGCGGGTGTTTCGATCCTTCAGCCCTATTTTGAGAAGATCGATGCAATCCGGAATAAGAAAGATCTGCAGGAGTATCTCGAGCAGGACATACTTCAGGGTGGCAGCGCCTTTTTTAACATGGCGGTATTTCCCGACCTGAAAAAAAGCAATGTGATGGCAGCATACCTGACCTCGGGCGGTATTGGTTTACCCGAAAGAGATTATTACCTGAAGGAGGATGACAAATCGAAGGAAACCCGGCAGAAATACGTGGAGTACATCAAAAATCTGTTTGTGCTCGCGGGCGCGGATGAGGCCGAAGCAAAAGAGCACGCGGAAACTGTCCTGAAAATTGAAACGCGTCTGGCAAAGACCATGTTAAGCAAGGAAGACAGCCGCGATCCATATAAATCATATTTTCCCAAAAGTATTGCGGAGCTGAATGCGCTTGCCCCTTCCGTTGACTGGCGAGACTATTTCCAAAGTCTTGATATCAAAGTAGATACTGTGATTGTCACCGAGCCGGCATTTCTGCAGGAGTACCACAAGATCGCCAGCGATCCGAACCTTCAGGATGTAAAGACTTATTTACGCGCCGGTCTGCTGCGCTCAGCCGCGCCGTTCATGAACCACGCTTTTGTGCAGGAATCCTTCAACTTCAACTCCAAATACCTCACGGGTGTACAACAGATGCGCCCTCGCTGGAAGCGGGTGCTGGCCACTACCAATAACCTCATCGGTGAGGCTATTGGTCAGCTGTACGTGGATGAAACATTCCCGCCTGAAGCGAAACAGAAGGCTCAGGAAATGGTTGAGAACATCAAGCTTGCGTTCGCTGACAGGATCAAGCAGCTCGACTGGATGTCTGACTCCACGAAAGAGATGGCATTGAAGAAACTCAGTACATTCACCGTGAAGATCGGTTATCCTGAAAAATGGATCGACTATTCCTCGCTGGAAGTATCCAAAGACCCTGAGGAGGCTTCATATTTTAACAACGTTGTCAACGCAAATATTTTCCAATCGAAAAGACAGATCGCGAAGCTTGGCAAACCGGTTGACCGCGCTGAATGGGGAATGACACCACAAACTGTCAATGCGTATTATAACCCGTTGTTCAATGAGATCGTTTTCCCCGCCGCGATACTACAACCACCGTTCTATGACTACCGCGCGGACGAGGCGGTAAACTACGGGGGAATTGGAGCGGTGATCGGACACGAGATATCTCACGGCTTTGATGATCAGGGAGCAAAGTTCGACGCTGAAGGCAACCTCAAGAACTGGTTTACAGAAAGAGACCTGTCGAGCTTTGAGGAAAGGGGTAAAAACCTTGCTAAACAATTTGATCAATACGAACCGCTTCCAGGCGTTTTTGTTCAGGGACAGTTCACGCTCGGCGAGAATATCGGGGATCTTGGAGGCATCACCGCTGCCTATGAGGGGCTGCAGCGGTTCTATCGCGAAAATGGAAAGCCCGGCCTGATTGACGGATTTACTCCTGAACAGCGATTCTTCATTTCCTGGGCAACCATCT
>CBFGXV010000493.1:0-3261 GCA_965652755.1 uncultured Chryseosolibacter sp.
GCTGACAGTGCTGAAGAATGACAGGTCCGTGATCCCCCTTCGCGAACTTGACACGCTGCGCATTGCGTCGGTGTCCTTCGGATCGTCTGTCAATACTACATTTCAACAGACACTCAGCCTCTACGCGGATGTAAAACATTTTGTTCTACCGGCCGACGCCGGAGCCATTCAGATAGATTCAATACGAAGGCAACTGGAGGATTTCAACGTGATCATCGGCGGCATTCACGACAACGCCGGCAGGCCTTTGAACAGGCTTGATTTCTCCGCGGACTTGCTCGATTTCCTGGTGGATCTGTCCACGCATAATTCATTTGTCCTTGCTGTGTTCAAGAACCCTTATGTGCTCAGCAAGATCACAGGTGTTGAGCGCGCCGATGCGCTGGTAATGGCATACCAGGACGATCCGGAGACCGAATCGCTGACTGCACAGCTCATCTTTGGCGGCATTGGCGCAAGCGGACGTCTCCCGGTAAGCATTGGAAGTATCTTCCGGTCAGGCGATGGGATGGACATTGCCGGGGGCATTCGCTTCGAATACACAATGCCGGAAGATGCGGGAATGGACTCCAGGACTTTACACGGAGGCGTCGACTCGCTGGTAGCCCAGGCGTTGCAAGCGAAGGCGATACCGGGTTGTCAGGTGCTCGTGGCACGCGATAGGAAAGTGATACTGCATAAAGCCTACGGATTGCATACCTACAGCGATACCGTGACGGTTAGGTTGTCCGATCTGTACGATCTCGCCTCCGTAACGAAAATATCGACCTCGCTGGCAGCGCTGATGAAGCTGTATGACGAAGGTGAATTCCGCCTTGATGCGACCCTTGCTGACTATCTTCCTAAATTCAGGAGATCAAACAAGGCCGACATTCCCATGACCGACTTGCTCACACATCAGGCCAGGCTGGTCCCCTTCATACCCTTTTACCAGAAAACTGTGCGCAAGAATGGAAGCTATAAATGGGCGACGATTAAAAGAGACTCATCCGAAAGGTTTCCCATAAAGCTGAAGGACGGCTTATACCTCAACCGGAAATATCCCGACAAAATGGTGAAAGGCATCCGCAAGTCGCCGTTGCGCCCCGAGAAGAAATATGTTTATTCTGACTTTTTCTTCATGCTGGCCCCCCGGGTTGTGGAAAGTATGATTGACGAAAGTTTTGCTGATTATCTCAATGACAATTTCTATGCACCCCTTGGTGCAGCTACCATCACGTTTAATCCGGCCTTGAAGTATCCGGGGCGCAGGATCGTACCGACAGAAAATGATTTCCTCTTCCGGCGCGAACCCGTTCACGGAACAGTACACGACGAAAACGCAGCGATGATGCGCGGTGTTTCGGGCCACGCGGGCTTGTTTGCCAACGCCAACGACCTGGCTAAGCTCATGCAGATGTATCTTGATATGGGCGAATACGGTGGCGACCGGTACATCAAAGAAGAGACCTTTCTACATTTCAGCAAGACTCAGTTTCCTGAGAATGACAACCGCAGGGCACTCGGTTTCGATAAGCCAAACCTGGAATATCGCGGTGTGAACAACAACACGGCAAAAGGGGCGGGGCCCAACAGCTTCGGCCATACAGGCTTTACGGGAACGTTCGCGTGGATGGATCCGGACACAGGACTACTGTACATCTTCCTCTCGAACCGCGTTACACCTACCCGGGAAAACACGAGGCTCTACCAGTTAAATACAAGAACGCAGATCCAGCAGGTAATGTACGATGCGCTGGAAGCCGGATCGCGGGATGAAGGATCCTCCGGCCAATAATGGCGCCTCCACTTTGCTGCAATTGAGTTGTTGAGCGGTGAAAAAAGCATCTTGTTCGCCATACGGTAATGAGTTAGCGTTGCGCGTGGTTCGCCTTCGCGCTCTGTGTTTGGGAATTATCACGAGATCAGATATCTGCCTTTAATCTTTTGAAATTGTTCGTGACAGTGGGAAACCACCACCCTTCATCCTTTATTGATTTTAGGATATGGTGACAAGAATCAATCAGCGTTCAGTTGCCGTTACGCGTACTTTTCGATTTTGATTTTCATAGATTAAGTTCCAGATTGTGGTTATGAAACGGGAGTATATCCATGGCGGTTCGGACGTCCGGCGAAAGATAATTGCCGAGCTGGAGTGTGGTCGTCAACTGAATCAATACGTCGGGGAGATCCTGCAAAACAAAAACAAGGACCAGTCGGGCATTCTGATTTCGGGAAACAAAGGAACCGGGAAAACTTTTTTCGTTGAGAGCTATCTCGAAAGATATGATCGGCATCCAGTTCTCATCGCGCGGCACTATCAGCAACACGGGAAAATACCCTATTACGGATTCAAGTATGGTATTTCAGATTATGTGAGTAAGATCTATAATCAGCTCAGCAAAAAACAATTTCAGCAGTTCTCCGCAAGTCTAAAGAGTCACCTTGGCGATAGTTTTCCGCTTTTGCTGGATTACATTCCGGAACTTTCATTGATCACCGGTCAACCCCTGCATTTTGAGCGCGCCCTGTTGCCCGTTGAAAACCAACTTTACCCGCTCTTTAAAAGATTGTTTGAGTTCTTCGCTGATTATTCGGGAAGGTCGGTTTTCTTCTTTACGGATGATTTGCAGTGGATGGATGCATCGGGCATCAACCTGCTCAAGTACTTGCTTCTGAACCTTGGTCCGGATAAACTGATCTGGATCGGTGCGTGCCGTGCCTCTCAGAACAACACCATCAGGCAACTCGAGGACGAGCTCGGTCTCAACAAAAAAAGGATCGAGAATATTTTTCTCAAGGGATTTACTTCGGGTGATGTGCGCAAGTTCCTTGAAACGACGCTACGCCGCCCCTGCAGTGATGACCTGGTTGATGTCTGCTATAAACTTTCCGGTGGGAACGCATCGCACCTGCAATTGCTTATTGAAAGTCTGAAAGCCGGTGAATTACTTCGCCTTCAGGATGGATCCTGGGTCTGCGACAAAGAAATTGTTGAGGCGCGTTATGCGGGTCAAAATACGGAAGGCATTCTCCTTTACGGGATGAAGGGCCTTTCCCAAACGGCACACGAGGTGCTCTGCGTGATGGCGTGCATGGGACGATTTAACAGGAAGACGATACTTGGCTGGCTCCACGGCGACCAGGATACGATGGACGCCGTGTTGAAGGAAGCATCTGATGCCGGGCTTCTTGCGATCAGTGAAAGCGAGATCCATTTCTCTGACCTGCACATGGGAGAAATGATCTACAATGAACTTGAAGGCAGCAGACGCGTGGAAT
>CBFGXV010000494.1:0-3255 GCA_965652755.1 uncultured Chryseosolibacter sp.
CCGACTTCTCGCATCATCGGCACTTTGATTGCATTTGATCATGGAAAAATAGCGGGAGATAATAACAAAACAATAACAAACGTTTGATTATGGATCAGAAAGTACCGGGAACGCTATCACAACCGGTTACGATAGGTTACATTTGTATCTTCCAGGTTATGATCTTTTTGTTGCACTTCTTAGGGGTTTTGAGTATTTTAAAGTTAGTCTCGAGGGGTCTCAAAATAATATGATTAAGTGTAGGAAGTGTGGCGCGGTAGACGCCATAGCCAAATCGGGTATAATCAGGGGAAAACAACGCTACTATTGTAAACGTTGCGATTATTATTTTACCCTGCAGTCGCCCGCTGACTCACTTCTGTCGAGCCGGAGGCATCAGACAACCATCATTGATATTGCGCGGGAACTTCAGATTTCAAAATCTACTGTTTCGCGTGCGCTGCATGGCCATAAAGATATTCATGAGGATACGCGGCGAGTAGTTCTTGAAATGGCGGAGAAGATGGACTACCAGCCGAATTTGCTCGCTTACGGTCTGGCGAAAAGTAAAAGTCAAACGATCGGTATCATTGTACCGGAGTTCATAAACAGTTTCTTCCCACAGATCATCATCGGCGCTCAGGACGTTGCCAACCCTGCAGGATATCACGTCATTATTTGTCACTCGAATGAATCCGTCGACAGGGAGATAGAGAATACCAATGTGCTCATCGCCAGCAGGGTGGATGGCGTCATTGCTTCAGTCACGCGCGAAACGGCGAACCTTGATCACTTCCGCAAATTCGAGAAGGCCGGCATTCCTATCGTCTATTTCAATCGTGTTTGTGGAGATCAGCCGTCGTCGAAAGTACTTGTTGACGATTATGAGGGAGCATTGAAGGGTGTTGAACATTTGATCGCGAACGGGTGTTCAAGAATTGCGCACATAGCCGGTCCGGGGCAATTACAGATCACGCATGACAGGATGAACGGCTACAAGGATGCCCTGCTTCGCCACGGCCTGCCGGTGGATGAAAGTCTTATCGTGCATCATGATCTGACCGCGTCAAACGCGCGTGAATGCGCGCGACATTTGTTCGGGATGAAGCGTAGACCTGACGGTTTGTTCACCGTTAACGACCCGGCTGCGATCCAGGCGATGCTCGTAGCCCGCGAAATGAAAATAGAAATCCCAAACGCGCTGGCGATTGTAGGCTTCAGCAATGAGCCTATATCTTCTTTTATTGAGCCGCGCCTTACTACCCTTGCACAGCCTCTTGAAGAAATGGGACGCGTGGCAATCGAGCTGTTGCTAAAGCAAATGAACGACGCCTCACCTGAAATCGCCCACGAGACAAAGATCCTGAAGACAACATTGATCGTTCGCGAATCATCGGTGCGATCAAAGGGCAACCGCGCCAAAGTTAGCGCCCGGATGGCATCGGGAAATGAGTCGCGTTCATAGCCGGGACCTCGCGCTCAGATTCGTTTTCGACCCTTGCTATTTTTTTTTCGTTGCTAATCTGCCAGCGTTTGTATACTTGTATCGCGGTCAATCCATCCTGATGTGTTGAACCGTCTTTTATAAAGCATCAAGCAATGGAGGCAAACACATCTGATTGGGTATTGTTCATGGGCCGGTTTCATCCGCTCATCCTGCACGTGCCAATTGGATTTCTTACGCTCGCATTCATACTTGAGTGCCTTTCGAGATTCCGGCGGTTTCAGCACTTTGCCGGTCCTGTCGAATTTACTTTAGTGCTGGGAACAGCTACAGCCTTAATCGCCTCCATCCTTGGATTGATGCTTGCACAGGGGGGAGGTTACAATGATGATCTGTTGGTCACGCATCAGTGGGCGGGTATACTCGTTTGTGTGTTAGGTTTATCTGCTCTTTCTCTCAAGAGGTTCAGTAAGAAAAATGTGTCTGTGAAAATAGATCGGTTGTATCTGATTGCAATGCTTTCAATGATGCTGACAATTACTGTTGCCGGACATTACGGAGGCTCCCTGACACATGGGTCGGACTACCTCACCCGCTATATGCCCGACGGACTGCGTGCGATCACAGGTATCTCCGCCGAGCCTTCGTATGAGATGAAGGTGATAACAAATCTCGACAGCGCCGTCGTTTACACCGACATCATCGACCCAATCCTGCACATGCATTGCACTTCCTGTCATAATGATGACAAGCGTAAGGGTGACTTGATGATGCATACACCTGACGATCTCCTGAAAGGCGGTGAAAGCGGTGAGCTTTTTATTCCCGGCGACGCGGCCAGGAGCCTGATGATCGAGCGCATACTGTTGCCCCAAGACCATGAAGACCACATGCCTCCTCAGGGAAAAAGAGAATTGACGGATGAGCAGGTTGCGCTTTTAAAGTGGTGGGTAGATGAAGGCGCGCCGTTCGACAAACGTGTCTCGCACGTAAACGTTCCCGGCGAGGTTAAAGCGATCCTGACCAAACTGGTGGAGCCTGGTGCAGGACAGAGCGAGGTGGAAAAATTGCTGGCGTCAAAAGCTGATCCGGTCAACGAGCAAGCGCTTCTTCAATTCCAAACGAAAGGCATCAGTATTGAACCGCTTTCCGCTGAGATACATTGGCTGCAGGCGGATGTTGCTCCATTTGTAGCGGCCGATTCTCTACTGGAAATGCTCACACCGCTATCGGCGGAGATAACGTGGTTGAGCCTCGCTGCAACGTCGACCACAGATAACGGATTGGTGAATGTTGCAAACTTCAGGCACCTCACACGGCTGCATGTTGGAAATACCGCAATTACGGACGGAGGGATGAAGCACCTGCAGGACCTCGCGTACCTTGAATCCCTTAATCTTTATGGTACGCGCATTTCAGACAAAGGGCTTCAATATCTTTCCCATCTGAAAAATCTGCGCAAACTGTATGTATGGAAAACGAATGTCACATCTGAAGGCGTCGCAGCGTTGAAAAAGGTATTGCCCCAGCTGGAGGTAAACGTCGGGTCGGAAGTGGGCAGCAAATAGCGTCGCGAGAGATCACCATTCCATTCATTGGTAGACCAACATCATGCTTTAATTCGGGCAAAGATCACCAATAAATTTGCCTCGCACTTTACCGGAGGATGGACATGCCAGACACACGCTGGGGTTCAGTACAGACGAGCCGCCTAAAGCTGAAAATTTTTCGGAATGCTCCGCTGCTCATTCTTTTACAAAACTTTGCAGAACCATTTTCGCCGCGCACTAAAAAACTATCGCGACCGGTTGCGATAGCGTTCCCGGTACATC
>CBFGXV010000495.1:0-3255 GCA_965652755.1 uncultured Chryseosolibacter sp.
TCTCTTCAAAGGAAGACGATAGTGCGACCGACACAGACTTGTTGCCTCTCCGGGCCAGGGCCTCGCGCTCCATTTCTTCCTTGATGATGTCGTTGATCTTTCGATCCAGAACGGCGAGGGCTCTCTTTGTTTCGTCAAGATCCCGGCGGAGTTTTTTCTCTTCTTTCTCGAGCGTCTTAACGAGGTTGAATTGTTGCTTCTTCAGCGAGGCGAGATTTTCATTCTCATGAACGCCGTCCTGGAGCAGCTGATTTTTTTCTTCGCGTTTGGTTTCGGTATGTTTGACCTGCTGTCCCAGTTCCGCCTGTACCTGCGAGATGAGCTCAGCCTGCAACTTCCGGGTCTCGCCGTATTGTTCCATGTAGCGCAACCGCATGACGAGCTGATCAAATGATTCGGATGAAAAGAGAAAGGTAAGGCGGGTGGTGCTGTTGCTCGCTTTTTGCGCCGCAAATAACATCGCCGCGTATTCTTTCTTAAGCTTCTTCAGATCGTCGTCAAGAACACCGATGATGTCGTTGTTCTCGCGGATCTCCCCGTTAAGCAGGTCGATCTCCTTTTTTATGGAACTGATGAGCGTCTGTTGCTCAACGATCCGTTGATTGAGTGCGGTCAGCTCACCCAGGGTATTTTTCTTTTTGGCGGCGGTTTCGTTTAAGATCTTCTCTACCTCCTTGATCCTCTCAACACTCTGCTGCTTCTCTTTTTGCAGCTGCCCCTTGGTTTTGTTTTGTGCGGTACAATAAAAACCTGCAACAAGCATCAGGATCAGAAGCGGTAACCATTTACCTGCGCTCATATCGTTTTGGTATGTTAAAAGGGAATCTGAGTTCCTTATCGCCAACTTCCGCTTTATTGTACTCGAAAATGATCGTGGTGTTCAGAAGTCCCGACAATGTCTTGTAAAAGAGGTTGATCGTTCCGTTATAGGGGAAAACTTTAGCTCCTACAGGTTGAAAATTAGAGTAATTGATGATAAGGGAGTTCATGCTTTCGTCTTCCTTCATTTCAACCTTTTCTATCTTCATGCTCGCGGCATTGATATAATTAAGAACGCTCACATCTGCCTGTTGTTGTTTAAGCAGATACATTGAGCTTTCCTGCGAAACCTCGTCCCGGTCAGACCGCGGGATGACCGGGTTTCCCAACATGGCGGCCTGAACAACTTCATAGTTGATATCAAATTGAAACCGCGAGCTTAATTCGGAATAGGGAAAAACGAAGTACTCCTTGTCGACGGTGCTTACGATGGTAATAGAATCTTTGTTTATCAGCGCTTTTCCACCCTGCACGCCGATCACAGAGAAAGTCATCCATATAACACTGTCCTTGCGTATTCTGATATTAGCCTTCACCTCGCGTTCCTTGTTGGCGTCGCGCAGGATCATCCGCGCCTTGCCCTGAAAATAGTCGAAGTCTATTTCTTCAATATTCAGTATTGTTTTCGGAGCGGTAGTGGTTACTGGAGTGATCACTTTCTTGCTGCAGGCCGTGGCCAGCAGGCACAGAATTATAAAGAAGAACCCTGGGCCCTTATTCATAAATTTTTCTATTCGCAATTTTTTTATTGAGTGTTTCGCTGTTAGCATTTAAGCCCCTGGCTTTTTCCCATTGCCTCACAGCACCATCAATATCGCCGAGCTTGTAGAGTATGTCTCCATAATGTTCAAAATGTGTCGCGGTTGCCTTGCCGGTAGTAATAGCTCGTTCCATTACCTTTTTTGCTTCTTTATATTTCTCCCGGGTAAACAACACCCACGCATAGGTATCCAGAAAGGTCGGATTTTCCGGGTGATTTTTTATCAATGTGGCCGACATCTTTTCCGCTTTCTCGAGATTTTGTTTCCGGATAGCCAGATAATAGCTGTAATTGTTCAGCACGGTCGCATTGTCAGGGTTGAAAGTCAATGCCTCCTCATATGCCTTGTCTGAACTGATGTAGTTCTTTATTGCATTGTATGCTTCCCCTAACTGGCTGTTTATCTCGCTGGCGAGCGCGGCATTGGATGAAGCCAGACGCCGTGCCTGCTCCAGAGATGCGATCGCTTCCTCGTAATGTCTTTTTCGCAAGTGAGCTACCCCATTAAAATAATGGATCATGCTTTGATTCGGAAATATTTCCAGCGCTTCTTCTGCGTGCTCGATGACCTGATCCCATTGCTCAAGCTTGATCTCCAGATACAGTAAGTTCTGATAGACCTCAAAGTTTACCGGCGCGCCGGTCTGCACTGCTTTCAGGTACTCGCTCTGTGCCTCTCGGTTCTTTCCGGTCGACAGGTAAAGATCCCCGCCGACGATGTGCATACTGGGATCATTCGGATGTGCCGACTTTAATTTTTCATAGAGACTGACAGCAAATGCTTCCTTAGCCGGGTCGGAAATGCTCTTGCTTTTATTCTGATTCAGCTCTGCGTTGTAGGCGCCAAGCACAATAAGTTTACTCGACAGCTCGATGCCCGGGTCATCAAAAAGGCTTAGCAGGTAAGGTCGGGCTCGTTCCTCCTGGCCCGTATCGCGGTAGAAACCCGCAAGCAGCATTTTCACGTCACCCGAATCCGGATTGCGTTTGATGTAGTCTTCCAGATACCGGATCGCTTCCGCGGTCATTCCCTTTTTCGAAATGATTTCCGTAAAGGCCATCACGTACCGGCCTTCGTTGGGGAACGCCTTCAATAACTTTTCGCCCTCGGCTTTTGCCTCCGCGTTCTTTCCGGATTCCAAGTACAACTTGATCTTCTGTATGGATGAGACCTCGTTCAGGCCGAAAACCTCCTCTGCGCGGTTGTAAGCTTTAAGGGCTTCTTCCGGCCGGTTGGCGTATTGGTATACGGCCGCTACTTCGTACAAGTATTCTTCTGTTTTGTCTACCTCCTTCATCATCGTCTCGTACGCCTGAGCGGCTTTCTCGAAACGTCCGAGGCTGTTGTAGATCGTCGCCGCCAGTAGGTAAAAGTATTTGTTAGTCCGGTCGAGCTGGATGGCCTGGTCAATACTGGCGGATGCCTTCATCAAATCCTCCTGCTTACTACTCCTGGCGAGCACCTCAGCGATTTTGTAATGGATGGTGCCGTTCTCAGGGTTGATCTCCAGGGCCCGCTGATAGTATACCAGCGCTTTTGCGTAATCTTCCAGGATGAAAAATTTCTCCCCTTCGGTGAAATAGAACTCGGCTTCCCGCAATCGGATTCCCTGAGGCGGTTCCTCGCCCCCGCGCTTCTTTTTCTGTGCGCTCGCCGTGTGAAAAATCGCCGACGC
>CBFGXV010000496.1:0-3246 GCA_965652755.1 uncultured Chryseosolibacter sp.
GGGCGAAGGAATAGTTTAAGAATGTAATTTATCAAGATGTCTATGAATGTGCCTACGATGGCCGAGTTGGTTGCCCGCGGTGAGTCGCCCGAGATCTTGTTCTGGGTTGGATGCGCAGGGTCATTCGACGACCGGTACAAGCGCGTGACAAAAGCTTTTGTGACGATATTGAATGCTGTCGGGATAAAATTCGCTGTCCTTGGAACGGAAGAGGGCTGCACAGGCGATCCGGCGCGCCGGGCTGGAAATGAATTTCTATTCCAGATGCAGGCGATGAATAATATCCAGGTGCTGAATGGATACGGGATCAAAAAGATTGTGACAGCCTGCCCTCATTGTTTTAACACCATCAAAAATGAATATCCGGAATTAGGAGGTAATTACGAGGTGATCCATCATTCGGTTTTCCTTCAGCAACTCATCGAAGGAGGAATGATCCGCATGAAAGAAGGAGGAAGCTTTAAGGGTCAGAAGATAACCTATCACGATTCGTGCTTTCTCGGAAGGGCGAATAACATTTACGACGCACCGCGCGCGGTGTTGGAGAGTCTTGACGCAGACCTGGTAGAGATGAAACGCTGCAGAACACGGGGTTTTTGCTGCGGAGCAGGGGGGGCGCAGATGTTTAAGGAGCCTGAGCCCGGACGAAAAGACATCAACGTTGAACGCACGGAAGAAGCTTTGGCTACCGGCGCCGCCACTATCGCGGTGGCATGTCCTTTTTGCATGACGATGATGAGCGACGGCGTAAAGAACAAAGAGAAGGAGTCTTCGGTGAAGGTGCGCGACCTTGCAGAACTAATTGCCGATGCCCAGGGTTTAATTTGAGAAGTTTTTCCGAACCGAAAATTTACATTGACATGTTTGTTCCCTTTGAAAGTCTTCCCCCCAGATCAAGAGTATGGGTATTTCAGTCTAACCGGCCATTTACTGCTGAGGAATTAAAAAACGCTGATATGAAGCTTCGCGCCTTCACGGATGACTGGGCGGTTCACGGCAATCCTTTCGAAACTTCGTTCAGTATCCGATACAATCATTTCATCATTCTCGCGGCAGACGAGAGTACCCAAAGCGCGAGCGGATGTTCGATCGACAGTTCTGTGAGGGTGCTCAAAGATCTGGAGCAATCATTCGGGGTGCGACTTCTGGACCGGAACAATGTCGCTTTTCTGCAAGGCGATGAGGTAACGCTGGTGCCTCTGCAGGATTTGAAACAAAAGTTCAGGGATGGCATCTTAAATGAAGATAGTTTGGCGTTTAACAATCTCGTAGCAACCAGGGAAGAGCTGGAGGAAAGTTGGCTGGCTCCTGCCGGGCAGACATGGTTGAAGCGATATATTTCGAATCCTTTGGCTAAGGTGAAATGAGTTTTGTAGTTTTAAAGACCATATGAGGAATACAGGTTTTGTCATAATTATCCTGGCACTGCTGGTGGGTTGCAGCGCCGAAAAGAAAGCCACCCGTGCTTTTCGGCTGGGGAAATACCAGACTACGATTGACCTGTACAAAGAGCGGCTCGCGAAAAATCCGAATGACGGGGTTGCAAACTATCTTGTTGCAGAGTCCTACCGTCTTTCGAACAGGATCAAGGACGCCGAGACATTTTACGCACGCGCAGGCGGCCGGGGGGTTGATGCTGACTCCGTAAAATTTTATCATGGCCAGGCTCTGGAGATAAACGGCAAATATTCGGAAGCCAAAAAAGTCTGGCAGGAACTTGTCCGGGAATCCCGAAATGAAAAGCTCAAGCAAAGAGTAACTGAGGAAATAGCAGGCCTTGATTACCTTGAGAGATTAAATCAAAAGGACAGCTACTACCGGGTAAAGAATCTGGAGCTGGTAAATTCACAGGCAAGTGAATACTCACCGGTGCACATCAATGATGAGTTGTACTTCACATCCTCCCGCGGCAACGGCAAGGTTTACGAAGCCACCGGTACGCCTTTCACGGACATCTATAAAGTAGCCTCCCGTGGAGCAATCGTGGATCTGGCAACATTGGCTCCACTGCCTGAGGGGATCAACAACGAAAACATCAACGATGGGTGCATCACGTTCACTCCCGATGGAAAAACAATGGTCTTTGCAAAGGGCAATACCGGGAAACGCCGGGGCTCAAGTGATGTCGACCTCTATCTTTCGCGTTTCAGGAATGGTACCTGGTCCGAGCCCACGCCTTTAAATATCAACGATTCGGAAGCATGGGATTCGTCGCCTGCTTTCAGTCACGATGGTCGCACGCTGTATTTTGCTTCCAACCGAAAAGGTCGCGGTCGCAATATGGTTGGCTATGGAGGAACTGATATTTACTCAGCAGTTATGGACTCCAGGGGCAGATTTTCGCGAGTCAAAAATCTGGGGCCGGAGATCAACACCTCGGGTAACGAGCTTTTCCCATATGTCGCCGAGGACGCCAAGCTGTACTTTGCTTCTGACGGCCATCCCGGATATGGCGGGCTTGATATCTTTGTTGTCGCAAGGGCCAATGGCAAAACTGCTATTGAAAATCTCGGCCAACCCGTCAATTCAACCGGAGACGATTTTGGAATTTTTCTTTTCCGCGCCGACAGAGGATTCTTTACATCGAATCGCGAAGGAGGTAAAGGCGACGATGACATCTATACTTTCGTCAATGAAGATCCCAATCTAAAAGTTGTCAACTACTATCTGCAGGGCATCACATACACACCTGACAGTACTGGACTGAAGGTGCTGCCAAATACCCGCGTGTCTCTTTTGGATGGAGAGGGGGAGGTAATGCAGGACTTCGTTACGGGAACAGATGGAAAATTCTTTTTCCGTGTATATGAGAATGAAGATTACGAACTTATCGGTGAGACCGATGGCTACCTTGTGAAGCGCCAGCCGTATTCCACCAGGGGAAAGGGAGTGGATCCCACCACCCTTAAGCAGTTGGTTACAAACGTTACGCTTGACACTACGCTTGTCTTAGAGAAGTTGACGTTGAACAAGTCCTTCGTGCTTGAAAACATTTATTACGATCTTGACAGCGCCAACATTCGCCCGGACGCTGCGGTGGAGTTGGATAAGCTCGTTCAGATCCTGATCGACAATCCCGAGATCAAGATTGAATTAAGTTCGCATACTGACAGTATTGCCAGTGTCGAGTACAATCTCAATTTGTCTCAACGACGGGCGCAGTCGGCCGTCAATTACATAATCCAGCAAGGCATTTCTCCGGATCGTCTTGAAGCCAAAGGGTATGGCGAGCTGCGGCCGATAGCG
>CBFGXV010000497.1:0-3245 GCA_965652755.1 uncultured Chryseosolibacter sp.
AGAGCATCCTGACATTTCTAACTGCGGATCTTCGTGAGAACTATAGCATACCGTTGCAATCAACACCCGTTCAATATCATGAAAAGGCAGAAGAGCTGTACCTGACAACGATCGGAAAGGGAGTTTTTCCGAATGATGCGCCCGACGGTACCATACAACGACTGCAAAAAACATGGCCCAACCCAAAATACGGACCTGCGAAGATGGTCACTGGAAGCTTACAACGACCTGTATCTGTTGCCTACAGCGATCTCAACCAGGACGGCCATGAAGATATGGTCATCTGTGAATTTGGCAATCGCACTGGAAGATTATCATGGTATGCTAATGATGGAAAAGGTGGATATACCAAAAGAACGCTGCGCGAAAAACCCGGCGCTGTTACGGCGATCATCAGGGATGCCAACAATGATGGGTTGCCGGATATCTATGTGCTCATGGGCCAGGGTGATGAGGGCGTCTTCCTTTATGAAAATCGGGGAGCTGGTGACTTTCGTGAGCAGAGACTGCTTTCCTTCTCTCCGCTCAATGGCTCCCAGTACTTGGAGCTGACCGATTTCAACAAAGATGGCTTCGACGACATCGTATATGTTTGTGGAGATAACGCGGACCTTACACCCATACTGAAGGACTATCACGGCATTTACGTTTTCCTTAACGATGGAAGATCCGGCTTTAAACAAGCTTACTTTTATCAGATGAATGGCGCTTATAAAGCGATGGTTCGGGATTATGACATGGACGGCGACCTCGACATCGCCGCAATTTCCTTTTTTCCCGACTACGTCCAATATCCGGAGGAGAGTTTTATTTATTTGAGAAACACGGGTAACCTGAGATTTGAAGATTATTCATTTCCCGAAAGCTCCAGGGGAAGATGGGTCGTCATGGATGCAGGCGATATGGACTCGGACGGAGATATAGATCTCGCGCTCGGGTCTTTCGTGTATTTTTTACCTGCCGGCGATACCACTGGGCTTGGCAAAAAGTGGCTCTCAACCTCGCCTTCCGTCGTTGTTTTGGAAAATACGGTTCGATAGGTGCCTGCTGTCCGGAATCCAAACAAGAAACATCCCGCTGTACAACGGTACGGTTATCCACTTCTTCTCGATCGAAAGGGTTCTGAACCTGTCGGCTTTACTTGCCATTGCCTCGCGCCAGAAGCTTCCTGCCATTACCATTATAGATCTTCTTTAATGTTTTATCCGTGAGTGCCAGTCCGTGTAATGGCCAATGGTGGGAAAAATAATCGTGGTAATAGAAATGTTCGTCGGCTGTTTCCAGGATGCGAAATGTAATATGATACACCTCCTTCGCCGATCCCATATCCGTCCCATACAGGATCCTGTCTGAATATTTTTCAATAAAGTTATGCGCAAAACGCGGGATCGGCGCGATCTCGCTATAACGGGCGGATAAATCTGCGTAGAGATTGGGATATGTATCAAGCAGCTTGCCGAGGACACTTAGATCCGCACACGTGTTGGCCAGATGACATGCAATGAATGTAGTCTCCGGATTGTCCCTTACAACATTTTCCAGTGTTGAGATCAATTGGTCATGATCTAAAATTCCTTTTTTGGTCATGTCGACTTTCCACTCGGCGGAGTTCATCAGTCCGTCATTGGTTGAATCATTCTCAAGATAATTCCAGGCGTCTTCCGCAACATGGATGTTTACCGGCATTTTTAGTTTCGCGCATTTTTTAAAAAATGGTCTTAGTTGCGGATCGTCGCCGTGTAAACCCCAGCCGGGAGTTGGCGCGGAATAGAATTCGCCCAGACCCTTATCTCCGAGCTCACCAACACCTTTGGCTCCTTTTTTATAACAGCGTTCGAGTTCTTTAACCGCATTTTCCTGCCATCCCGGAGTACCATACCCCGTGTAGTCGAAGCCGCACCATATTTCAAACCGCTCTTTATAACGCGCGTATTTTGTAACCACCGAATCAAAGCCGGCCCCGGTTTTGAATGAAAGAATAATTGTTTTTTCAATGCCTGCAGCGTCCATCGTTTTTACCCATTCATCCAGAGCTTTGTCTGTCCTTGGGTAATCATGGGAGTGGAAATCAATGACAGGATACTTTGCCTTAACGACATTTGTCCGTGGTATATTAAAGATGGAAACGGGTCGGAAATCTTTCAGCTTCAGGTTTACCTCCTGGCAGTAACCATTGAAAGAATGAAGCAGAAATGTTGTAAGTACAATAAGCGGGCAAAGGTATTTGTATCCCATGCCTGTAAGATAGCTGATTTTTGGCTATCTGATGTTCTGCTGAGGAGAAACAGTGCTATAACAAGTGGGGCATCTTGAGGCAGCGATGTGAAGTGTTTTATCCGCCATTTATTAATAAGTGCTGTGCTCGTAATCTCCGATCCCTGAGTTTCCCACGGAACATCTGCGTCTTAATTGATCGCGACCGACTTCTGACGCTGGCATTTCAAGACCTCTAAATAGAATATTCCGGTTTCCAGGTCTGGAATGTTTCGGTGTCCATTGCGGTATTGCCCATGTGAATTGCAATTGATGACTCGCCTGCGTTTGTTGCGTTTGATACAGGTTTCTTCCCGCTGCGAATACATTCGAAAAAGTCCTGCAGCGCAAACGTGGTTGGTTCGATCTCTTCTTCCCCAGGTTTCTTAAAGATAATTTCAACAGCTTTTCCCTGCGTCGTTGCCTGTATCGTTGCGCCTGAGACTCCGTCGACAACGCCTCTCAAGTTCTCTGTCGATTCGGCGTATATAAACGCTTTCTCACGTTGAATTTCAACCGTGGCTTTGTCACCCAATATCCTTATGCCATAACCATTGTATGCATTGGAAAGAACTGAGGTAAAGCTTGCTTTTATTCCTTGGGGATATTCGTAAATAGTACGCACATGATCGTAAGTGTCCCGTCCGTCTTTCCAATAGTTTATGCCACCCATTCCTGTCACTTTTACGGGATGAGCATCAAGCAGGTAGTTCACCATGTCAATTTCATGCGCGCATAACTCGGAAAGCGGGCCGCCGCAATATTCCCTGTACATCCGCCAATTAATTATACGCTCGAGTTTTGGATCGCTTACCGGATTGCGCCAGTTCGAGTTCCTGTTGTACTGACACTCAAAATGCGTGATCTTTCCCAGCCACTTTTGCCCGATCACTTCCTTGACCTTGTGATACAAGCCATAATACCTGTATTGATAGCCTACCTGGAAAACGTGTTTACTTTCTTTTACTTTTTTTATCAAGTCAAGCGTTTGT
>CBFGXV010000498.1:0-3233 GCA_965652755.1 uncultured Chryseosolibacter sp.
GGCTCGCGATCCTTTGGGATCTTCACGTTCTTCTTGCCGGCCTTGATGTAAGGACCAAACCTTCCGTTGAGTATCTGGATGTCAGCGTTCTCTGCAAATACTTTGATCGTCTTGTTCGCGTCAGCAACGCGTTTGTTTTCAATAAGCTCTACCGCCTTCTCGAGGGGAATGGTGTATGGATCCAGGTCTTTCGGGATGGAAACATATTTCTTGTCGTGTAACACGTACGGGCCGAAGCGTCCGATGCCAATGACCACCGGCTTGTCCTCGAACTTGCCCATGTCGCGCGGCATCTTGAATAATTCCATCGCATCCGCGAGGGTAACATTCTCGATGAACTGACCGGGTCTTAAGCTCGCGAATTTCGGCTTTTCGCCACCGTTGTCGTCCGGATTTTCCCCGATCTGAACATACGCGCCGAATTTGCCGAGCTTCGCATAAACATTTTTTCCAGTCTTCGGATCAACTCCGAGCTCGCGACTGCGTCCCACTGACGAACGCTCAACCTTCTCGGTGCTCGAAACTTTCTTATGAAACGGTTTATAAAAATCCGCGATCATTTTCTTCCACTTCAGCTTGCCCGCGGCGATCTCGTCGAACTCCTGCTCGATCTCCGATGTGAAAGAATAATCCGTGATGTCCGGGAAGTGTTCAACGAGGAAATCGTTTACAACCATTGCGGTATTGGTCGGGAACAATTTGTTCTTCTCCGCACCTGTGATCTCGCTGTCTTCGCGTTTTACGACCTTGTTATCCCTTAACGTAAGTACATTGTATTTTCGCTCGACACCTTCGCGGATCTCCTTCACGACATACCCGCGCTTCTGAACGGTGGTGATTGTGGGTGCATAGGTCGACGGGCGACCAATGCCCATTTCTTCGAGCTTTTTCACAAGGCTCGCTTCCGTGTAACGCGGAGGATGCCGGGAAAAGATCTGTCGCGCGACGAGCTCTTCAAGCTTCAGGTCCTGTCCGACTTTAAGCGGAGGCAACACCTTGCTGTTCTCTTCTTCATCCTCATCGTCTCCGGATTCCATGTATACTTTGAGAAATCCCTCAAACTTGATCACCTCTCCCGATGCTATAAGCGTGCGGGGGTTGGTGGAAATGCTGATGGTTGCTGTCGTCTTTTCCAGCTCGGCGTCGGCCATCTGCGATGCAATGGCGCGCTTCCAGATGAGTTCGTAGAGACGTCCGGCGTTGCGGTCCATGCCGGGATCCATCACAGAAAAATCCGTAGGACGGATCGCTTCGTGCGCTTCCTGTGCACCAGATGATTTTGTTTTGAAAAAACGGGTCTGGTGGAATTCCTTTCCGAAAGCGTTGTTGATCTGACGCTCCGCTCCCTGCCGCGCTTCGTCGGAAAGGTTCAGTGAATCGGTACGCATATAGCTGATCTTACCCGCCTCGTACAACTTCTGGGCTACCATCATTGTCTGGATGACGGAGAACCCAAGCTTACGCGCCGCTTCCTGCTGTAAGGTCGACGTTGTGAACGGTGGCGAGGGTGATCGCTTCGAAGGTTTTGTCTGCAGGTCCGCGATCTTGAACTTCGCATTTCTGCATGACTCCAGAAATTCGTTTGCCTCTTTTTCCGATTCAAAGCGCTCCGGCAATTCCGCCACGAGCGTCTTGCCATTTCCAAGATCGAACAGTGCGTTGACCTTGTAGCTCGACTTGACCTTGAATTCGGTGATCTCGCGCTCGCGTTCCACAACCAACCTCACGGCTACTGATTGCACGCGGCCTGCGGAAAGTCCCGTGGCGATCTTTTTCCAGAGGATCGGTGACAGTTCGTACCCTACGAGCCGGTCCAGTACACGGCGCGCCTGCTGTGCGTTGACAAGGTCCTCATCGATGCCGCGGGGATTCTGCAGGGCATTCAATATTGCTTTCTTCGTGATCTCTGTAAAGACGATGCGCCGCGTTTTGGCGTCCTTCAGGTCGAGCACCTCTTTCAGGTGCCAGCTGATGGCCTCTCCCTCGCGGTCTTCATCGCTCGCCAGGTAAACCATTTCGGCCTCCTTCGCAAGTTTCTTCAATTTGGAGATAACGTCCTTCTTATCGGGACTGACCTCATAGGTCGGTTCAAAATCATTCTCTATATCAATAGCCCCGCCGCCTTTGGGAAGATCCCGGATGTGGCCCATGCTGGAAGCCACGGTAAAGTCCTTGCCCAAATACCCCTCAATGGTCTTTGCTTTGGCGGGTGATTCAACGATTACTAGGTTTTTCGACATGCCAGTGGTTAAGTTCAAAAGGCTCAAATATCAAGAAATTTATTAAAAATCAAACTGCAGGCGCTTGCCCGCCCTGTTGAACGGCCGCTATAACCGTTAACCCGGTTTAAAGATTTTAGTGCGGAATTCACGCTCAAATACCTTTTTTCACAGATTCGGTGTGATACTTTTGAACCGTAATTCTTTTTAAAGGTTTGTGTTTCCCGGAACGGTAAAAAAGCGGATTAATGGCTAAAAGTTCAATCGCCCGGCATTTTTGTCGTTCACTAAAGTTTTACCAACTTCAGCAACATCGCACATTAACCCTCCTACGCTTCCGCGCTCAATTCCGCGCAAGATTCGGCGGGCACGCACATTAACACCTTAACACATTAACCCCAACACCTCAACACCTTATGTCAAGAACCCTTTATCTCATGCGCCACGCGGAAGCGGCGGCGAAAGAAGCAAGACAGGAAGATAAGTCGCGCGAGCTCACACAATCCGGTGTGAAAGACGCCTTGCACACCGGCGCCTGGCTGCGCGAACAAAACACAAACTGGGATCTGATCGTGAGCAGCAGCGCAATACGCGCTGAGCAGACAGCCCTTATGGTTGCTGAAGGCATGAAGCTCGACCATCCGCGGATCGTGCTCGAGGATGTCCTCTTCGATGCATCCGTACGACAACTTCTCGATTACGTAAATAATATAGAGGATGCCTACCAGAGCGTGCTGATCGTCGGACACAATCCTGCCATCTCCTACCTCGCTGAATACCTGACCAAAGCCGACATCGGCGACATGGCACCAGGAGCCGTGGTCATTATCAGATTTGAATTGAGTTCGTGGAAGCTGGTGAGTGAGAATACGGGGGTGATGTGTTGAGGTGTTGGGGTGTTGGGGTGTTGTAGTGTTGGGGTTGGTACTCGAGGTGAGTTTGGCTAGCCGGCAGTTGTAATGTGCGAGGTGGTAATGTGGTCATGTGCGAGGTGATAGTGGGGTATGGGAGCTT
>CBFGXV010000499.1:0-3233 GCA_965652755.1 uncultured Chryseosolibacter sp.
TTAAAGCCGGAGGGTTAGGTCTTAACCTTACTGAAGCCGACTATGTATTCATCCTCGATCCATGGTGGAATCCGGCGGTAGAGGCACAGGCGATCGACCGCGCGCATCGTATCGGTCAGAAGCGAAAGGTGTTCACTTACAAATTCATCACGAGGAATACTGTGGAGGAAAAAATACTTACGCTGCAGCAAAAGAAACTGAAACTCACTCAGGAACTTATTACGACGGAAGAGAGCTTCATGAAGCAGCTTACGAAGGATGACATCGCCCAGATGTTGACGTAGGCCTGTCCTCTTGCGGTCTTTCTCCCCGGCGCCCTCTTTCACTTACCCGCAGTCGCAGATTGATTTTTGAGATGTCGCTTTTTCCATCTGTTGTGTGACCAGAGCCACCCGGCAGGATATTCATTGATCGTATCGTCAACGGCCTTCACGTAATTTTCTATGACGATGACGCTTTCTTTCGGATAAGGGGGCATGGCGACAATGACCGGGAGCGCCTCGTAATAACCTCGTCTGATCTTTTTAGGCTTATAGAACACCGCCGGGTATTGGGAGAGTTGCGCGAGCTGATTCGTGCCCATAAAAAAAGCGGTCTCCTGATTGAGGAAACGAGCGATAAATTTCTTGTCGCGGCCGTAACCTGGATATTGATCGGCAACGGTGGCAATACCTCGCAAGATATCTTTCCTTTTAATCAGTTCGCGCGCGACCTCATTGCGCTTGATGGGATGCGCTCCAAATCGCGTGCGCATCCGCAATGTCAGCCGATCGAAGAACTTGCTATTTACTGGCTGATAGACGAAGTCAATCGCCATGGGAAAATTTGCGCTGGCGGAAACAAGCAGCCATTCCCAGTTGAACTGATGCGAAGCGAGAAACAAGATCGATTGGTTCGACGCGCGAAATGGCTCAATGACATTGAGATCCTTAAACAGCATGCGCCGGCTTAGCTCGGCGCGCGGCATGCTTAGCAACTTCAGGCTTTCAACAGCGTAATCGCAAAGATTTTTAAAAAACTCCTTCTCAATCGCGCTCAGTGTTTTTGCATCTTTATCGGGAAATGAATTCTTAAGGTTGCGTTTGATCAGCTTTCTTCTGTAACCAACCACATAAAAACTGACGATAAAGAGAAAGTCAGAAAACACATATAATACAGGCAAGGGTAACCTGGAGAGGAGCCGGATGAAAAACATGCGCTGATAGTTACCGCAGCAAGTTAAGCAAGTATTGTTATTTTTGGCCCATGAAGGACAAAGTTGTCGTTATCACGGGAGGCACATCAGGCATCGGCAAGGCGCTTGCATTTGAGTTTGGCTTGAAGGGTTCAAAGATCGTTATCACCGGCAGGAATCACGAAGCGCTGCAGCAGACTGCATCGGAACTGAAAGAGAAAGGCGTTGAGGTGTTGCCTGTCCTGGCTGATGTTACTTCGCCCGAGGATAACAGGATCATGGCAGATAAAGCGGTGTCAGCTTTTCAACGCATTGACATATTGATAAACAATGCGGGAATTTCCATGCGGGCAATATTCGAGGATGTGGATCCGGATGTGATCCGAAAAGTGATGGACATTAATTTTTACGGGGCTGTATATGCGACGAAGGCATGTTTGCCCGAGATCATACGGAACAAAGGAAGCATTATCGGAATTTCTTCCATTGCCGGGTTTCGCGGTTTGCCAGCCCGCACAGGCTATTCCGCATCAAAGTTTGCATTGAACGGGTTTCTGGAATCGCTGCGAACAGAGCTGCTACACAGTGGCGTTCACGTGTTGACCGCGTGTCCGGGCTTCACCGCATCAAACATCAGGAAGCGATCATTGACACAAGATGGGTCCTCGCAGGGTGAGTCGCCGAGAAAAGAGGAGAAGATGATGACGGCTGAAGAATGCGCCAAGCATATCTACAGAGCAACCGTGAACAGGAAGCGTTCTCTTGTTTTGACGCTACAGGGTAAGATGGTAGTGTTTCTCAACAAATGGCTTCCTCACCTCGCTGACAGGATCGTATACAACGTCATGAAAAAGGAAGCGAACACACCGATCAGGTGATCGCTTCCTGAGCGCATCGTCAGGTCTTGCTCATAAAGACCATTTTGGTATTATCCGCCTTGCTTATGCCGCGGTAGAAATCGATCAATTCCTGATAAGAGGATGGCGGGAACTCGCCCTTGTTCATTTTAAGTTTGCGTATATACACCAGGTTGCCCTGGTCAACAGTGAAGCTCGCCTCATATTCTCCAAACCTGCTCTTGATAGAAATGGCCTCTGGCAGAAATTCAGGATAGATCTCCTCCGGAAGACGATAGCGGATGGTGTCAATGTCAGTGAATCCGATCCGTCGCACCACGTTGGACTTCCTGTCGGCAACGGCTTCCGGCACGTATGTATTTCTGTTCAAAAGATTCGGGGTAATAAAAATTCTTTTGCCGCTGACGTTTGCGAAGCGCGTGAGCACAAGGTCGAGATCGACCGTGGCCGATGGTAACTTGCTCTTGCGGTTGCTGAGGGAAAAACCAATTATATCAAAGCTTGGAATTTTTGTGTTTTGCTGAACCCATTTCTTTTGCTCGTCGTACTGATTATTCAGGATGTCATCGAGGCTGCTGTTTTCATATTGCAATCCTCCATAGATGGTCTTTACTTTCGCCTTCCCATTGCCAGTCTTATCCAGCGTCACATCCGCAGTGCAGAACTGCGTATTCTGATCAGCCGTGTATCTTGGAGTATGGGCGATCCTGGCACCGCTTTCAGTAATGAGAAGCGCTTTGCGATCGCCAGTAAAAAGCCCGGCATAGCCAAATGGTTTCGTTTGACTCGTGCACTCAAGCCAAAGCGTGTCAGGGCCATTCGGTACCGCAACGACGGCGTGATTGAACTGAGAGCTTACGAAGTCAGTTTTCAGCTCGGGTGCATAGGGGCCTGCGTTGATCAACGCGTAGTGTGATTTTATTCCAATCACTTTCAACATCGACACCATATAATTGGACAGCGCTTTACAGTCGCCGTAGCCTGTTTCATCAACGATGGAAGCTTCAAATGGTTGAAATCCGCCGATGCCCAGCTGTATTCCTACATAACGCGTTTTGTTTTGAAGAAACTGGTACAAGGCTCTTGCTTTCTCTTCAACGGTTTTCATGTTGGACGTCATAGCAATGATCTCCTGCTTTGTTTTCTCGGGTAGAACGTCACGTCCCTGATTGAGGGTTGCTATCCATTTGCCAAAGTCGTCC
>CBFGXV010000500.1:0-3231 GCA_965652755.1 uncultured Chryseosolibacter sp.
CCGGGGAGCGTCGAACTGGGAAGTAACAAGGTAGAACGTTGCAGTGGAGATCAGGATGAAATGACGTTTCCAGCTGGTCATATAAATCAGAAGAATGTCCGTCCCTGTTGCAGTACCTGGTAACAGGTAATTGTCGACCGAACTTCTTACAACCGTTTTAAATATCATCCACCAGTGCGCCGTCATACCTTTAATGTTAACCATACATTTAAAAAGGGAATGCCGGCTGCTTCAAACGGTTGAAATTCGCTCGCTGCGAAACTTTTTCTACATGTAATACGCACCAAATGCCCCTTTCCGCATCTGTCCGACGTCGTGGCACACAATTAGTCTTTAAACAGGTATTGTTAACCAAATTTTAAATATATGCTACGCTGGACATTAACATTTTTGGTGATAGCGCTGATCGCCGCTGTCTTTGGATTCACGGGGATAGCCGCAGGCGCGGCATCTATCGCGAAGATTATCTTTTACATATTCCTGGTGTTCTTTGTAATCTCTTTGATTACGGGCGCATTCAGGAGATCCGATTGACGGGATTCGCTAAAAAAACTAAAATAAAAAAGTGCAGTCCGGGACTGCACTTTTTTTATTGCCCTTTTTATTCCGCTTCTTTCTGTTTCTCCTCCATCATCGCAATCTCAGCTTTTGTTGGTGTAAGCTCTGTGACCTCTTGTTTGATAATGAATACCGCGGTCTTTTTCGGCACGATACCTCCGCCGAAGTTCATCGTGTAAATCTTTGTAAACTCCGCCCCGAAGTAAAGAATGATAGAGGTGTAGTACACCCATAACAGGATAATGACGACAGATGCTGCAGCGCCGTAGGTGACTCCGATATTTGAATTTCCCAGGTACAAACTGATGAACGATTTTCCGATGAGGAACAGCACTGCAGTGAAGCTTGCGCCGACGAACGAGTCTTTCCATCGGATCTTCGCGTCGGGAAGAATTTTAAAAATGATGGCGAAGAGCGTTGTGATCACAACGAACAGGATGACGTAATTCATCCCTTGGAAAAGTATGACCGTGACCTCGTTGAAATAGATCTTCAGCTTGTCATAGAGAAGGTCTACGAGGGCGTGAACGCCAAGGGAGACCATGAGAATGAATCCGAAACTGATGATCAGTGAAAAAGACAGGAGCCGGTCGAGCAGGAATTTGACAATACTTTTTTTCGGTTTGGTCTTGATCGACCAGATGTAGTTAATAGAATCCTGCATTTCCGTGAAGACCCCTGTGGCTCCCACGAATAAAATGACGAGTCCCAGAATGGCGCCGCTCCGGCTCATCTGGGACTCTTCAATGTTACTGATAATATCCTGGATCTGGAGCGCGGCAGCGCTGCCCACCAGTCCCTGGATCTGCCCGTACATCTTACCTTCCACTGCATCTTTTCCGAAGAAGATCCCCGCGAGAGAAATGATGATGATCAATACGGGCCCAAGTGAAAAAATAGTGTAGTACGACAGCGATGCGCTGAATTTGAGCGCATGATCGTTAAAGAACTCGGTGAAAGTCTGGCGCAGGATAAGCCAAAACTTACGCATGAAGGTCTGAAACTTTTACTTTCTGGATTTTCTCGACTTCAACAATAAATTTTGAAACATTTTCATCGGAGTAAGCACCGTATCCGTCTACCAACGTTCCTTTTGTTCCGTCGTTAGTCTCTATTACATAGAGTATGGTATTATCTCCAGGATCCGATTCGCCTTCAAAGCGGTAAAAGCTAACGATGCGCACGTCTTCCGGTTTGAAGTTCTTGCTGTTGTCAAAGGTGCTCAGCCCATCTTCGTTCACCTGAAAATCTTCCTTATATCCCTCCTCCTTCATCCTGTTCGTACAGGATGAAAGGCTTTTCATCCATGGTATTTCCGGTTTACCGGGTTCGACAGCAGATTGCATAATATGAATTTATGGTCGTCAGATTTCTGACGACCGGGTGGTTAAATGAGTTACTCAGGATACCGCCTCGTGCATGTCGCGATAACGCTTCACAACATCGTGTGAACTTTGTATGGACGATTTCTGGTCCATTATCAGCTGACGGATCTCCGCGGGGATCTCGGCGTCCGATTCCAAAGCGAGGTTATAGGCCTTCAACGCCGCATCCTCACCGAATTCGCACAATGCGAGTACGGACTTCCTGTCACGCGCGGTAATTCCGGATTTGATGTCCATCCAGACCCTGTAAAGTTTGCCCGACTGGGTCGAATCAGTAGCCGGATTGCCTCCCAGATTACGCACCTCGGTCGACAGGGCGTTCGCATATTGAACACTCGTGTTTGCCATATTGGTGAACATCGTCTTCAAATCTATATCAGTAGGCTTCAGTTCTTCTACCGCCTTGTGATAACCTTCCGTCCGGTCATGGTTGATCCGGATCAGATCATTCAATACTTCAATTAAATCCTTGTTTGCTTCCATACACTAGCTTATTTAATACAGGCAGGGCGGATAGAAAACTGTGCCAAGACGAAATGCAAATCCGCCTTAAGTATTGCCAGTCAACGGGTTGAACCAGCTGTTTCGACCAGTCTATACCCCAGTTTGTAGATGGAAATCCACACCAGTTCTGATAAAGTTTGAACGAAATGCCGATTGGCGCCCGAAATCGGGGATGAGGGCGATCTGGCACGCATTTTAAAACAATATGGTCACATTCAGTCGGCTTGAGTCGAATGGTGAAGAAGAAATAAGAATAAAAGCTAACGAATAACAATGAAGACAGTAATGAGAATTTTTGCACTGATATTTTTAACGGGGGCTATGGTTTCCCTGTCGAGCTGCACCACGGATCGCGACAACAATCGCGATAACACAGAGACTGTAGAAGTCGATTTCGACAAGGAAAGAAACGAGCTGCGCGATGAGTTACGTGAGCTGCGCAACGACATCGACCGCGAGCTTGAAAAAGTTGACAACCGGTTGGATCGCGCATCAAAGGATAAAGACCTTGAGGACGACAGGGTGAAGCTTGAAAAAGCGAATCGCGACCTTACACAGGAAAGGTCACGCGTCGACAAAACGCTTGAGGATATTGAAAGTGCGAGTGAAGAGACATGGGGTGAGGTGAAAGTTACCGCCAGAAACACTTCGAATGACGTCAAGACAGCATTCCAGAGAATGGGCAATGAGCTGGAGGCGCTGTTCGAGGACAATGATAATGACACTCAGGAATAGTTGTTCTATAGTCAGGTTTTAGCTAGTGGGGTTTAAAAGTCGTTACCAT
>CBFGXV010000501.1:0-3219 GCA_965652755.1 uncultured Chryseosolibacter sp.
AACCGAAATACAGTAAATGAATATCCATGATGGGCTTCATCTGTTTGACGATCAGTTTTGCCTGCGCCATGGTCAGTTCAGGGACGCCGCTGCGATTCGCCCACGCCTTGTTATATACCTTCAGAATGTATTCGGGCAGCAGCGGGATCTCATCCTTCTTGATATGCCGGAACTCATAATCCGGATCGCTTGCCGTGATGGCCGCTTTTTGATGAAGCTTTGCGGAGATCGGTCCCTGAACGGTCCTGGCGAAGGTTAGCTGATAAAAATACACCTGAAAGCCGTACGCCTCAAAGAGATCCTTGTAGTAAGGAAAGTTGTAATTGCACTGGTAATTCGGCTCGTGCTGATAGCCTTCAATGAGAAGTCCCCACCACCTGTCGCGGTTTCCAAAATTGACAGGACCGTCCATTGCTTCCATGCCACGAGACTGCAACCAGGATTTACACTGGTCGAACAACATGAAAGCAGCCTGTTTGTCGTTGATACACTCGAAGAACCCCATCCCGCCAGTAGGCTGATCGTTACCCTTCGTCGCCGTCTTCTCGTTCACGAATGCGGCCACGCGCCCGATCGTCGCACCGGAGTCATCCTGAAGTATCCACCTGACGCATTCGCCGTGCCGGAACGCCTTGTTCTTTTCAGGGCTGAAAACAACTTCAATATCCTTGTCGAGAGGCCTGATCCACTGCGGTGTATCTTTATAGAGCTTCACTGGCAGTAGCAAGAACTCTTTCACATGCCTCGGTGTCGAAACTTCCGTTATTGTCATTATTATGAGATCCCTCCGGTGTTTATGGTGCTGTTGATTCTGTTCGGCAGCAGGATATGAAAACGAGTGCCCTGACCGGGCCTGCTTGCAACCTTGATTTGTCCGCCGAGTTTCTCAACCGCATTCTTTACGATGTATAGTCCGATGCCGGAACCATCTCCCTGGTCTGTTGCCCTGTAAAACATTTCAAATATACGTTTCAGACTCGTTTCCTTTATGCCGATACCATTGTCGGCAAAAGTTATGTCCGCGCAGAGATGGTCGACGTTGATCTTGATGATTATCTCTGAATCGTCCGCCTCCGGCCTCCGGTATTTGATGGCATTCGAGATCAGATTCCGGAAGATCTCTGAAACACGCCAGTGATCGCTGTAAAACGCAATGCCGTCTACCTTCACCGAACGCCTGGTCTGCCGCGCTCCCTTCAGATAACCAAGGTCCGTAAAAGTTTGTTCAATTATTTTTTCGAGATCCACCGGAGCGATATTGACATCCATGTTGAGATTCTTCGAATGACTCAGCACGTCACCGATAAAATTGTCGAGCGCGTGGATCTTCTCGCCGATCAATTCCATGTACTCCAGCGGGCTGTCAGTGTTGCCTTGCAATCTTGAAAGGTTTACCAACCCCAGTATGGAGGACAGCGGAGCCCTCAGATCATGAGAAACCTTATATACAAAATTATCAAGTTCTGCATTTCGTACTTTAAGCTCTTCTTCAACTTTCTTACGGTCTGTTATGTCGACATAAACTCCGTAGATGCCAATTGCCTCATTGTCGAGAATGACTGGCACACCACAAAGAATGACATTTATAAGTTTCCCCGACTTGTGTTTCCTGATGGACTCAATGCTGACGACGCGATTAGAAGTGATCAGATTGTTAAGGTCAAGGCCCTCACTCTGCAGATCGTCAGGTACTATAAAATCGTTCAGGTTGCTTCCGCGGAGGTCGTGTTTTGTAAAACCAAACATTTCCTCAAATCCCCTGTTGATCTCTGACACCTTTCCGTTCTCATCCAGCATCACAACGGCCATCGGAACATTCTGAAACAGCTGGGTGAAAAGCGTTTCATTCTTCCTCACCTGCGCCTCCGTCCTTTTCTTGTCAGAGATGTCCCTGAATATTACCTGGATCGCATTCCTTCCCTTGTACACAAACGGGAACGCCATCGTCTCGACATCGATGATCGTTCCGTCGACACAAACAAACTTCTGCTCGACCATAGGCACCTGCTTGCCTTTTGCCACGACCTCGATCCGATCCTTTATACGCGAGGCATATTCAGAATGTACAAAATTCAATGCGCGCTGACCGACTAATTCACCGGGCCGTTTCGCTCTCGCGATACAGTGCGCGTGTGAGTTCGCAAATTCGATAATGCCTTCGTAATGGATCACCACGCCGATGGGCAGCTTCTCAAACAGTTCTTCATATGTCAGCGTATCAGTTTTAGAAGTATCCGGATCATCAACCTCCAAACCGATGCCACGCCGCAGCACAACACCGTTGGACTGCTGATGATCGGAGTATCGGAACTCAATCCTTTTTGCTGGATGAAGGAGTCTTACAAGTGTGGTTGTTGGGCCCTTCAGAGGCCCTTCTCCGGGAGCAAAGATCTTTTCAAGTTCCGGAATATCATCCGGAACAACCCTGTCGCGCAGTATGAATGCATCTTGCAACAGTTGCGGTGAACTCATCCCCAGAATCGAACCGCAGTTTTCGCTCACGTAATGGAACCGATGATTTCCGTCCGGATAAAATGCATACTCGTATATCACTGCCGGTAGGTGCCTGATAAGATCCTGCATGCTTTTGGGAAATTAGATCGGTAAAGCCTCGTGGAACGGGGTTATCAATTATGCAAGATAATTTGTTGGTCCAATAAAACAAGCCGATGCCAACAGAGAGAATTTGGTCTTCACGTTTTTACGAATACACAAGTGCTGATGAAATCCCTGTAAAAGGTTTGGCAGTCTGTCCGTACCAATCCTGCAGCCTGAAGTTGCACTTCCCAGGACGGCAAGGTGTTCGCTTCTATCTTACACGCGATGCGAAAGAACCTGTACATCACCCACAGCAGGCATCGCTGCCACCACACTCCTGTTTTAACGAAATCAGTGGCAAGCCAAACTCCGCCCCTGGCCATGCGGTTGCGGAGATTGTGCGCTATTGCCAGCACCGCGCTGTCGTCAAACAAGTCCAGAAAAAAACTTGTGATGATCCCGTCGAAGAAGATGTCCGGCGGTATGTCGTCCTGTGTTCCGTGTATAAAGCGGACGTTGAGTTTTTGCCGGGGGGTCATTCCCTTCGCCGCGATCGATATCATGCCTGAAGATGCTTCCACATACCAGATCCGCGATCCAGGGTTTGCCTGAACCAGCGGTACCAGGATTTCCCCCGTCCCTCCTCCGAGGATCAGAATATTTGTCGCCTGAGACAAACAC
>CBFGXV010000502.1:0-3211 GCA_965652755.1 uncultured Chryseosolibacter sp.
CGCATCGGAAGATACTACAAACGACATGGTTTCCTCAAGTCCCTGATGGCCCTGGCAGGTATCGCGGCGCTCGGCGTTTCAGCCGCACTTATACTTTTCGTTTTTCTCGTCTGGAGTGGCTTCTTCGGCGCGTTGCCAGGAAAAAATCATCTCAAGGAGATCCACCATCCCATCGCCAGTGAAGTTTACAGTGCGGACAGCGTGTTGCTCGGAAGATATTACCTGCAGGATCGCACACCCGTAGAGCCGGAGAATGTTCCAAAAACGTTGAAGGACGCGCTCGTTGCCACCGAGGATATTCGCTTTTACAAACATGACGGTGTCGACGTCAAGAGCTTGATGCGGGTTCTTGTCAAGACACTGCTTCTGCAAAAGGAATCATCCGGCGGAGGCAGCACGATCACACAACAACTCGCCAAGAACCTCTATCCTCGCAGGTCCTACGCTGCTCTCTCCCTGCCCATCAACAAGGTGCGGGAGATGATCATTGCAGCGAGGCTTGAGGAGGTTTACAACAAGGACGAGATCCTGGTCTTATATCTCAACACCATTCCATTTGCAGATAATACCTATGGCGTAAAGACGGCGGCGGATCGGTTCTTTTCTACTCCGGTCAAAAACCTCAGCATCGATCAGTCCGCCATGCTGGTCGGAATGTTGAAGGCCACCCACAGCTACAATCCCCGATTGTTTCCCGAACGCGCAATTCAGCGGAGGAATCTCGTGATTGCACAAATGGAGAAGTACGGATTTGTATCCCCTTCTGAAAAGAACGCCCTTCAGGCCAAACCCCTGGGGTTGAACTATAACAATGTAGGACACAACTCGGGCATGGCTCCTTATTTCAGGGCGTACATCAAGAATGAACTGCTGGAATGGTGTCGCGAGAACAGGAAGGATGATGGGAATGTCTACAACCTGTACACGGATGGACTAAAGATCTACACAACGATTGATTCTCGTCTGCAGTCGTATGCCGAAGTGGCTATGCAAAAACAAATGAAGGGTCTTCAACAAAAGTTCGCGAATCAACTGAGCAAGAAGCAGGTTAACGAACTCGCCCTGCGCAAGCTTCGCCAGTTACCCCAGTACCAGTCATTAAAGCAAACCGGATTGGCGGAGAAGGAGATACTGGCAGCGTTGAAAAAACCGGTCAAGACGCGGGTTTATACGTGGGATGGTATCCGCCAGGTGAATATGAGCATATTCGATTCTGTAAAGCACCATATGCAGTTCCTGCAGGCCGGAGTGATGGCGATGGCTCCGCAAACGGGCGAGATCAAGGTATGGGTCGGCGGTATTGATCACCGCTTCTTCCAGTTTGATCACGTCAGGCCGGGCACCAGACGGCAGGTAGGCTCCACGTTAAAACCTATCCTGTACGCGGCCGCCCTGGAAGAAGGCATTGGTCCTTGCACATACATCTCCGCGCGTAAAACCGAATATACGAATGTGGACGCATGGACACCGGAAAACACGAACGAAGAGACTTATGACAGGAAATATTCCATGGAGGGAGGATTATCGGGGTCTGTTAACACGGTTTCTGTAAAGCTTCTGGAAAAAACAGGTATAAATGATGCCATCGGAATCGCGCGAAAGATGGGCATCACCAGCGAACTTCCCCCCGTACCATCCCTTGCGCTGGGGACACCATCGATCTCGATGATGGAAATGGTCGGCGCTTACAGCACGCTGGCTAATAACGGTCAATACATAACACCGCGCTACCTGACTGCAATCGCAAACCGCAAGGGCGAAGTGCTCGAAAAGTTTGAACCGGAAGACAAGCCTGTGCGGGCATTGTCAAAGGAAAGCGCTCAAATGATGGTGCACATGTTGAAATCTGTCGTGAGCGAGGGAACAGGTTCTTCTCTGCGCTCGCGATTTGGCGTGCAAAATGACGTCGCTGGGAAAACAGGTACCACTCAGCTCAATGTCGATGGATGGTTCATGGCAATTACTCCAAAGCTTGTCATCGGCACCTGGGTCGGAGCCGATGAACCGAAACTCCATTTCAGAAGTACGAGCCTCGGCCAGGGCTCGGCAACGGCGCTGCCCATCACCGCCTATTTTCTGCAGCAGGTGAACAAGGATAATACGCTTCGTGATATTTCGAAAGCAAGATTCGCGGCACTTCCTCCCGCCTTACAGGAGGAGCTTGATTGTAAAACCTCAAAGTCTGATCTTAATATCTTCCAGCGTATCTTCAAAAAGAAGAAAAAGACAAAAGTGAAAAAATTCCGCGGTGTCAAAGACTGATAGGGGACCTCAACAGATCATCCGGTGAAGCCTATGCATGGATTGTAATGATTTGGTCCTGCTGCAAAGCGCATCAGTCAGCACCCGTTTAGAAGAGCTTTGAGGCCTACCGGTATTCTGATTCCTGCATCCTGGACAAAAGTTCATTCTCCTCAGGAGTAAGATCGCCTTCTTTGTTTTTATTTTTCTGCGATTCGATAAAAGCTTCGAGGCTAGTAAAGAAATTAAGCCTGTATTTAAAGATGAGCTTGCTGCCAATAGCCCCTTTGAATGTGCGAAGATCAACATCCTCGTCAAGCCAATAAAGATCATGCGTATCCATATCGGAAGTAGCACCAGTATATCCGGGCATAAAGTTCACACTGGAACCCTCCAGCTTTTTCTGAACCTCTTCCCGAAAATCCGATTTTCCCGTAATATAGATGGTTATCCAACCCATAAATCACTGTCTGTTTAAGTAAGCGCGTTGTTTTAATCTTCTTTTACGACTCCGTACCAAATTTCATTTTAACTTCCGCGGAAATTCCTGTGTTTCCTTTTCTTTTGATCCGGTGACGGGGTTCACACGCGAGTTTACCTGCTCTATTAACGCAACAAAGATCGCTATGTTTCATTCCATCTGCCACCTTTTTGTCTGCGTATATGGCGTAATAAAGATTCCCTCGCCCTAAGAACAGTAGTGCAAACGTTACTGATGTCGAAAAACAAAAGGCAAAAAATATTTCATACCTTCATTTCCATGACAATACTTTTTTCGATGTGCATGTAACCGCGCCAGGTATCGTTTTTTTACTTGTTTCGCGGATTGAACTATTAAGCCCAACCTGTATACAAAGCGCGTGCCCATATGAAGAATGATCTCGATCCCGTGTTTTTGTTTTCCTATTTCAAGGGTCATGGAGACGGTCTTCATCTCGCCTGGAGCGCCAACGGTTTCGAATGGACTGCT
>CBFGXV010000503.1:0-3199 GCA_965652755.1 uncultured Chryseosolibacter sp.
CGGTCCGGAAGTTCTTAAACTTCAGGATCGGGAAACGCCTGTGGCAGGCAGCGATCAGGTACTGATCAACATTAAAGCCGCCGGTGTCAATCGGCCGGACGTTTTTCAGCGGAAAGGGAATTATCCAGCGCCGGCGGGTGCGCCTGCGGACATTCCGGGATTAGAAGTCTCTGGAGTTGTTGCGAAAGTCGGTAACGGCGTTTCCAGATGGAGAAGCGGAGATCGCGTGTGTGCATTGCTGAGTGGCGGTGGATACGCCGAATACGCGGTTGTGCATCAGGATCATTGTCTGCCCATACCCACCGGGATGAATTTTGTAGAAAGTGCGTCACTGCCTGAAACTGTTTTTACCGTGTGGCACAATGTGTTTGAACGCGGAGGACTAAAAGCGGGAGAACATCTGCTGATCCACGGAGGAAGCAGTGGCATCGGCGTAACCGGTATTCAAATTGCCAGGGCCATGGGCGCGAGGGTTACGATTACTGCCGGCTCCGATGAAAAATGTCTCGAGTGCAAAAAGCTGGGAGCTGATGTTGTGATCAATTACCGGTCCGAGGATTTTGAGGAGGTTGTAAAGCCTGCAGGAGTTGATGTTATTCTCGACATGGTGGGAGGAGATTATATACCGAAAAATCTACGCATCCTTAAAGATGACGGGCGCCTTGTATTTATCAACGCCATGAAAGGTGGCAAGGCGGAGTTCAACGCTCTCGACATCATGCGCCGCCGTTTGACAATAACCGGGAGTACGCTGCGCTCGCGTGATCCATTGTTCAAAGCGAACCTTGCAAGCGCTGTCCATACAAACGTGTGGCCTATCATCGAAGCCGGAAAGTTTACGCCATCGGTCTTCAAAACTTTTCCACTCTCCCTCGCATCCGAAGCGCACAAGCTCCTGGAAAGCAGTTCCCACATCGGAAAGATCGTGCTGGAAGTTCAAACCGCCGGTTAATACTCCGGTTTCGCCATTCGGCCGGAGGAAGTATATTTGCGCCTTAAATTAATTACAGCCGGAATGTCTCAAAAAATCGACACCATCATATTCGACCTCGGTGGCGTTCTAATAGACTGGAACCCCCGTTATCTATACCGAAAGATCTTTGACACGGAAGAAGAAGTGACGTGGTTCCTCAACAACATCTGCACGTCGGAGTGGAATGACGAGCAGGACGCAGGCCGGTCGTTTGAAGACGCGACACGCGCTCTGATTGAAAAACACCCGGATCACGAGGAAGCAATCGCAGCATGGTACGGTCGCTGGCAGGAAACCATTGGCGGACCGATAGCGGGAACCGTTAAAATCCTTGAACAAATAAAAGCTTCTGAGAAATTCAGGTTATATGCCCTGACAAACTGGTCGGCAGAAACATTCCCGTGGGCTCTTGAGAACTTTCATTTCCTCCATTGGTTCGAAGGCATCGTGGTTTCCGGGGTTGAAAAGTCTCGTAAGCCGTTGCCTGAGTTTTTCCACATCCTGTTCGACCGTCACAACATCACACCTGCGAACGCGGTTTTTATTGATGACAACCTTGCCAATATCAAAGGAGCAGAAGCTTTGGGATTGAATACGATTACATTCACCACCCCCGAGCAGTTGTCAATAGATCTGCAGAGATACGGTCTGGGTCACTTTGTTCCGCACACTAACGGCCGTGGCAACTCGTAGCTTTACCAGGGATTGAGCAGAAAATGTTTGATGGAATATCGGCGAACGCCGTTATCGTGCTCAGCGCTTGCCGTAGTTCATGACAACCTTCTCAATGATGTCGCAGCATTCGTGAACCTGTTCCTCTGTGATCACCAGAGGGGGCGCAAGCCTTATAATATTTCCGTGCGTCGGTTTTGCGAGGAGTCCACTCTTTGCAAACCCAAGGCAAAGATTCCAGGCTGTCTGACTCTTGGGACTATCATTGATGACGATGGCGTTCAGAAGTCCTTTGCCGCGCACGAGATTAATCAATTTTGATTTCTGCATGAGGCCATTCATGCGCTCCCGGAACACGGCCCCGAGTTTTTCTGCGTTCTCAGACAAATTCTCGTCTTTCACCACTTGCAAAGCTTCCACACAAATTGCGGCTGCGAGCGGGTTGCCGCCGAAGGTAGATCCATGCTCGCCTGGTTTGATGAGCAGCATGATCACATCGTCCGCAAGGACACACGAGACGGGCAATACTCCTCCGGAGAGTGCTTTGCCGAGGATCAGAATATCAGCGCGGACACCTTCATGGTCAGCAGCAAGCATTTTTCCGGTCCTGGCAATTCCCGTTTGAATTTCGTCAAGCATGAGAAGCACATTATGCCTGTGACACAGATTTTCGGCTGCCTTCAGGTAACCTTCGTGAGGAAGAAATACGCCGGCCTCTCCCTGGATTGGTTCGATCCAAAGCCCGCAGACGTTCGGACCAGACAGTGCTTTTTCCAGAGCGTTGATATCGTCATACGGCACGATCTCAAAACCAGGCATAAAAGGACCGAAATCCCGGCGCGCGTCTTCATCCGTTGATGCTGAAATGATCGTGGTGGTGCGGCCGTGAAAGTTATTTCTCGCAGCGACGATCACGGCTTTGTCAGCCGGAATTCGTTTCCGGGTGTAACCCCATTTCCGCGCCAGCTTTATCGCAGTTTCATTCGCCTCCGCGCCGCTATTCATAAAAAGCGCCTTTTGATACCCAAAAGTCTCGCAGACGAATTTCTCCGCCAGTCCGAGTTTATCGTTGTAAAACGCGCGGGAAGTCAGCGTGAGCTCTTTTGCCTGGGCGATCAGGGCTGCAATGATCCGCGGGTGGCAATGTCCCTGGTTTACCGCGCTGTATGCCGAAAGGAAATCGTAATAGCGCTTACCTTCGACATCCCATAAGAATACCCCCTCGCCCCTGGTGAGCACAACAGGCAATGGGTGATAGTTGTGCGCGCCGTATTTTTCTTCCAATAAAATCGCTTCCTGGCTGGAGGTAATCGTAGTTTCCATAATCAGTGATGTAAGGCTGCAAATCTACGCAGTTTTTGCCGCATTTTCCGCCGCCAGCCCGCGACCGACATGTGATTTAAGCCCGCATCGGCGAATTATTGGAAAAGGCCGGAACGCTGTCCCGGCCGGGACACAACTTGTCAGGTTAATTGTAGACTTTGGTACAGTGGAAATTAGATAACTTTGCAGCAGTATGGAGATCGCGTTGGTAATCATTGGTTTGGCAATTGG
>CBFGXV010000504.1:0-3196 GCA_965652755.1 uncultured Chryseosolibacter sp.
CGGTTGTAATTGATGGTGTTATTGGCGCCTCCTTGGATAACGTTGATCCAAACGACATCGAGTCGATCAACGTATTGAAAGACGGTTCTGCCGCAGCGATCTATGGTAGCCGCGGTTCCAGCGGTGTTATCCTGGTGACAACTAAAAGAGGTTCGAGGTCAGGCGGTTTAGCCGCAACTTATGATGGTTATGTCGCGGCTGCGTCCGTTGCAAGGAGACAACCTGTGATGTCCGCAAGCGAATATGTCGCAGCTGGCGGTAATGACCTTGGATCGGTTACAGACTGGCAGGACGAAGTGACAAGAACTGGCATTTCGCATGTTCACAACGTAGCGTTATCCGGAGGAAACCCAACTACTCAGTTCAGAATTTCAACCAACTTCCGCAACGTCGAAGGTATTTTGAAAAAATCGGAATTTGATCAGGTCAACACCCGTGCAAATATCACGCACCGTGCATTGGATAACAAGCTGATGGTCGACCTAAACATGGCCATGACCAATCGGACAAGTAATTATTCTTTTGATGAAGCTTCGCGATATGCGGTACTGTTTAACCCGACAGCTCCGATTAGATTCGACAACGGCGACTACTATCAGGCCATCCTGTTCGATAACTATAATCCGGTAGCAATTCTGGAGCAAAACATCAATGAGGGCAAACGGAAAAATCTGAATTACAATGCCAAACTTGATTATACCATCTTCAACAACCTGACTCTCTCTGTAAACTACGGACAGCAATACCAGAATAATTTAGATGGCAGCTATTACGCACGTAATTCGCTATTCAGAGGGTTTGACCGCGGCGGTCTCGCCAGAAGATTCACAGCTGACCGAAGCTTCACATTGTTTGAAGCTTATGGAACGTATTCGAAAGTTTTCGGCAAAGTAAACTTCGACCTTACGGGCGGCTACTCCTTCCAGGAAGATGAGTATGAAGATCTAACGGTTGAGCTAGGTAACTTCCCAAGCGATGAACTCGGATATCGCGCGTTGGAAACGTCGGGAGACAGAATTTCCGGAAACCCCAATTTTGTAAATATCGGCAGTAATGCATCGCCGAAAAATCAGATTGTTGCGCAGTTTGCCAGGGTAAACCTGACTTTTGACAACGCAATATTCTTCAATGCGTCGGTGCGCAGGGAGGGTTCTACAAAGCTTGGTATAGATAACCGATACGGTATCTTTCCAGCTGTTGGTGTGGGCGTAGATTTAGCCAGATACCTTGCTGCCGATAACTTCAACGTGCTTAAGCTAAGATTGGGCTACGGCGTAACAGGTTCGTTGCCCAATGAATCCGGTCTCGCACAGGATCGGTATGTTTACGGATATGGAGGGGGCGGTGAAGTGAGAAAGGACCGCAACGCGAATCCTGATCTGAAATGGGAGCAGAAGGCCGAAACAAACATAGGATTGGATTTTGGAATTGGTAACAAGGTGGTCGGATCACTGGACGTTTATAACAGGGATATCAAAGACTTTATCCTTGAGCAACCAGGAAACCTGATCGATCGCACCTTGTATCCTGAAGGAAGTCGCTTCTTTAACGCAGGCTCCCTGAACACAAAAGGCGCCGAACTTGCCTTGTCATATAATTCAGTACAACTAGGCGAGCTGGTATGGACACCGGGCATTGTGTTAAGCACATACAAGACAATATTGGATTCCTATATCATCGATCAGCAGGGCAGGTCCGACCTGGGCTCTCCGGGACAAAACGGTACGAACCTGATCCGTGTAAAGGTTGGCGAAGAGATCGGACAGATCTGGGGCCCGGTCTTCGACGGTGTTGAAGGAAATGGTTCTCCCAGATTCCGCGACATAAATAACGATGGCCAGGTCATCTCAAACCAGGGAGCATTCCTTCAGCCCGATGCTGACTTCCAGGTGCTGGGTGACGGCATACCTTCAATGGAGTTGGGCTGGACGAACCAATTGAATTTCAAAAATTGGGACTTCAATCTTTTCTTCAGAGGTGCATTTGGTCACAGCCTGGTGAACAGCTTCCGCGCTTTTTACGAGCCGATTGATCTTGGAGCCATCAACTCTTATAACCGGATTTCCACTGACAAAGCCGTGGACGGATTAACTGTGGCTCAGTTCAGTTCTTTGTATGTTGAAAAGGCTGATTTCTTCAAGCTTGATAATGCAACGGTGGGGTATACGATCAAGTCTGACAATGCGGTGAGTCGATTCCGACTGTACCTGGGCGTTCAAAATGCTTTTGTGATCACCAATTACACCGGTATAGACCCAGAGCCCGCTTTGATTGACATTGAGACGAGTGATCCTCTAGCCCCAGGCATCGACAGAAGAAATACTTATTTTTCTTCAAGGACATTCACTTTTGGAGTAAACATTGGATTCTAACCTATACTTAATCATGCGTATGAAATATATTTCTAAATACACATTGGTAATCACCTTGTTTTGTGTAGGTGCCACTGCGTGTACTGACCTTGATGAAGAGATCCAAGGTGATTTTACCAAGACATTTGCGCCTGCAAACCAGGGTGTCGGCCAGGAAACTGGTGCCGCTGGAGACGGTCTTGAGAGTGCTTTTAACAGGTTACTGAACGGTACTGCCAATCACGAAAGTTATTTCTCGGTTCAGGAGATTTCTTCCGATGAAGCGGTTATCACTCAAAAGGGTGGTGACTGGTTTGACGGAGGTATATGGTTGTTCATGCATCGTCACGAATTCACGTCGACGGTCGGCGGCATTAACAACGCATGGAATGACCTTTACACTGGCGTTCTGCAGTGTAATGAATTATTGGTCAACGGTAAACCCAATCCGGAACAGGAAGGGGAGACAATTGCACTCACGCCTCCTGAGACGGCTCAGGTGAGAATGTTGAGATCGTATTTTTACTGGAGGCTCCTTGACGTATTTGGCCGCGTAAAGATTGCTGTTTCACCTGGCGTGGATGTCCCACAGTCAGAGCGGGCTGCAGTTTATGCTTTCGTTGAATCAGAATTGCTGGATATTGTAGACGATCTTCCCGAAGGAAGGCAGGAGTACGCGAGAACCAGTCAGGGTGCAGCCTATGCATTACTTTCGAGGTTGTATTTAAATGCTGGAGTGTATGCCGGTACGCCGGAATATGCCAAGGCAATTGCCGCAGCTGACATGGTAATCAATTCGGGGGCTTACAACTTATCGGCAAATTTCGCAGACGTCTTCTCGCCTG
>CBFGXV010000505.1:0-3187 GCA_965652755.1 uncultured Chryseosolibacter sp.
AATTCCTACCTCAATTCGCGCATTCATTAAGCAATTGGTACATCTTTAGGGAATTCCCCTGCATACCGCTATTTTTGCGCGTTTATGAAATTCGAACTGATTGCGAAAGATTCCCGTTCGTCCGCCCGGGCCGGCCTCCTTTCCACAGCGCATGGTGACATTGAAACCCCGATCTTCATGCCGGTTGGAACTGCCGGGTCAGTAAAGGCTGTGCATCAACGCGAGCTGGAGTCGGACATCAAGGCTCAGATCATTCTCGGAAATACATATCATCTTTACCTGAGACCCGGAGTGAATCTCATCGAGAAAGCCGGCGGTCTTCACAGGTTCAACGGGTGGAAACGGCCCATCCTGACTGACAGCGGCGGCTATCAGGTATACTCGCTCTCTGAAAACCGGAAGATCACAGCGGGAGGAGTCGCATTCAAATCGCATATTGACGGATCCTCCCATGTATTCAGTCCGGAATCTGTTATCGACATTCAAAGATCGATTGGCGCGGACATCATTATGGCATTTGATGAATGTACGCCTTATCCCTGCGCGTACGATTATGCATCTGCATCGATGGATCTCACGCACCAATGGCTGACGCGTTGTGTGCAGCGAATGAATGAAACGTCTCCGCTTTATGGCTACGAGCAGACGCTGTTCCCGATCGTCCAGGGAAGCACTTTCACCGACCTCAGGGAGAGATCTGCCGAATTTATTGCTGCGCAAGACCAGCCCGGGAACGCAATCGGCGGGCTTTCCGTCGGTGAACCGCACGAGGATATGTACGCTATGACAAGCCTGGTCTGCAATATCCTTCCAGCGGATAAACCCAGGTATCTCATGGGAGTGGGGACACCCGAAAATATCCTCGAATGTATTGCGCTGGGTATCGATATGTTCGACTGCGTTATGCCCACGCGCAATGCCCGCAACGGAATGTTGTTCACCTCCAGCGGAATCATCAACATCCGGAACGAAAAATGGAAAGATGACCTTTCCCCCATAGACGATGCGTTAGGCGGGTATGCCTCGACTTTTTACAGCAAGGCCTACCTTCGACACCTGATCATCAACAAGGAAATTTTGGGCGCGCAAATTGCTACCCTTCAGAACCTTACATTTTACCTTTGGCTGGTAAGGGAAGCGCGAATGCGCATTCAGGACGGGACTTTTGCACACTGGAAGAACGAAATGGTTAAAAAAGTAACGCAACGACTATAATCCGGTAGCTGCTGCCTAACGGTTGAACGATAGCATGAAGATCCTTGATAAATACATCCTAAGAACGTTGCTCAGCACATTCTTTTTTGTCGTGCTGATCCTTCTTGCTGTTATCACTGTGATCGATCTCACAGAAAAGATGGACAAGTTCGCGAAGGCTGGTGTTTCGAGCGGACAGATCGCAGCTTATTATCTGGATTACATTTCGTGGATTGGCAGTTTCATCACGCCGATCACAATGTTCATCGCGACGGTATATGTGTGCGCACGAATGGCCGGCCATACCGAGGTTGTCGCAATCCTGAGCAGCGGCGTAAGCTTCAGACGATTTCTTCTGCCCTTCCTTGTCGGAGCGGCTATCATCGGCGGCATTAGCTTTTTTCTGAACGCATGGATCATTCCGGACTCAAATAAATCAAGGCTCGAGTTTGAAGTCCAGTATATCAAGAGCAAATACTATTTTGACAAGCGAAACATCCACATGCAGGTTGCGCCGGATATCTATCTGTACCTGCAGAGCTATAACAACAATACCAACACCGGCTATCACTTCTCCATTGAACGATTCAGAGACAACCGGCTGATCGAAAAGCTGACGGCCAATCGTATTGAATGGGATTCCGTAAAGCAGAAGTGGACGTTAAGGGATTACAAGATCCGGAAGATCGACCGGGTTTTTGAGACGGCATCGCGCCCCGAATCCATTCCCGGATTCGAGACAAATAAAGTCGCACTGAGTCGGGACAGCCTGACGGGTGGCGCGAGCCTGGATACAGCCCTTGTGATCCATCCGAAAGAATTCGAAAGCGATTATCGCAAATATGATGGGATGACGCTTAATGAGCTCGACGACTATATCCGAACACTGAAGGCGCGAGGCTCGACAGGCGTGGAAGTTTACGTTGTTGAAAAATACACCCGCTACTCGTCTCCATTCACGATCCTCATTCTTGTATTTATGGGTGTGATCGTCTCATCGCGGAAGAGCCGGGGCGGCACCGGGTTGCAGATCGCGGTAGGTTTTCTTCTTTCGTTCATCTTCATTCTGTTTTTCACATTATTCCGGACCTTTGCGGAAGCGGGATCAACACCGCCGGAGATCTCTGTCTGGATACCGAATATTGTTTTCGCTATCATCTCACTTGGCATGTACAAATACGTTCCGCGTTAAATGACCTCTTCAACGGATTACCTCAAGCTTCACTTCATTGTTTTTCTTTGGGGTTTCTCAGCCATACTTGGAAAGCTTGTTTCCATTCCCGCAGTTGAGATGGTGTGGTACCGGTCGATCTTCGCCGCCGCAGGCATGGGCGCTGTCATCTATTTTTCTCGCGGAACATTTCGCGTTACCAGGGGTGATCTGATCAGGCTGTTTTTCATCGGCGGCATTGTCTCGCTGCACTGGCTCGCCTTTTTCGGTTCAGCAAGGGTTTCGAATGTCTCGGTGAGTCTCGTGGGTTTTGCAACGAACTCCCTATGGGCCGCATTGCTCGAGCCGTGGTTCAACAGGAAAAGTATCAAGAAGTATGAGCTGCTGCTTGGCCTGATCGTCATAGCGGGGTTGTATATCATCTTTTCATTCGACTTCCAGTACAAGCTTGGTTTGCTTCTCGGGATCTTTGCGGGATTCACTTCAGCCCTGTTTTCGGTTTTTAACGCCAGAATGGTGAAGCGTAATTCCGCTCGCACAATCACCTTTTACGAGATGATCGGCGTCGTGCTGGTAACGGCCATGTTATTGCCCTTCTCTGGACTGGCTGGCGTAGACCTCCGGCTTCCTCTTCTACCGACCGGCATGGACCTGCTTTACATTGCCATACTGGCCGGGGTGTGTTCCGTGTATGCGTATACCGTAGCCGTTGAGCTGATGAAACGTATATCCGTCTTTATGATCCAACTGACCCTGAACCTGGAGCCGGTCTATGGCATTATCATGGCAGTCATTATCTTCGGCCAACAGGAAAAAATGGAT
>CBFGXV010000506.1:0-3181 GCA_965652755.1 uncultured Chryseosolibacter sp.
TAAGCGCAGACAGTTGCCGCCGAATCATCCGGTGGTTTTTGAGCTTTCCAACCCACAGGGTCAGGTAACAAAGCGCATCGTGAAATCCTCTTCCGAAAATGGCTTCTACAGTTTTGCAACATCTACGTCGGCGGAGGCTCCCACCGGAAACTGGTTGGGAAAGGTCAAGGTAGGCGGAACCGAGTTTACGCATCCACTGAAGATCGAAACTGTGAAGCCGAACCGGCTGAAGATCAACCTGGATTTTGGCGCTGATAAGTTTACCTCCCCAGACATCAATGGCACCTTGAACGTGAAGTGGTTGCACGGTTCCCCCGGCAGAAATCTCAAAGCGGAATTTGATGTGATGCTCCTTCGCCAGACCACGGCATTTCCAGCCTTCCCGCGTTTTAATTTCGATGACCCCACGCGTTCCTTTACGAGTGAAGCGCAGGTAGTCTTTGAGGGGGCCACGAACTCTGAGGGTATTGCGCAGGTAAACGCAACCCTTGAAACGTCGGGGTCACCCTCCGGACTGATTCATGCGGTGTTCAGGGGAAAGGTGTACGAGGAAAGCGGAAACTTCAGCATCGACAGGTTCAGCATTCCGTATTATCCTTATTCAACATTTGTGGGACTCAGGGTGCCTGAGGGCGAACGCTACAGTGGTATCCTTTACACCGACAAAGATCATAAGATAGACATCGCGACAGTGGATGCCGGGGGAAAAGGTGTGTCTGTTAAAGGAATTGAGATCAACCTTTACAAACTCGAATGGCGGTGGTGGTGGGACAACAGCAATCAATCGCTTGCCAACTTCATCGAGGGAAATTCGGCGCGTGTGGTCAAGAGTGAAAACCTGAACACAATCAATGGAAAGGGTTCGTGGTCATTCAACCTCCAGGCGGCGGAATACGGAAGATATTTTCTGCGCGCGTGTGATCCGGTTTCCGGCCATTGCGCAGGTCAGATCATTTATGTCGATGAACCGGGATGGTACAGTCGTGCGAGGGCGGACAATGCCCGCGGTGGCGCTAACCTGCTTTCGTTTTCCACAGACAAGGCCAAGTATAACATTGGCGAAAAAATACACGTCACCATTCCGGGAAGTGCGAACGCGCGCGCTCTTGTCAGCATAGAAAATGGGAGCAAGGTATTACAGACGCATTGGGTCGATATCCAGCAGGGGGAAACCAACTTCTCGTTTGATGCTTCGTCCGAGATGTCCCCGAACATTTACGTCCACGTGTCGCTGATGCAACCGCACGACCAGACAATCAACGATATGCCTATGCGTCTTTATGGAGTGACATCCCTTCAGGTTGATGATCCGGGCACCCATCTCGACCCGGTGATATCAATGCCGGATGTTCTTGTCCCGGGCGAGCCCGTTACAATCCGGGTCTCTGAAAAGAATAACCGCAGTATGACTTTTACACTGGCGATGGTTGATGAAGGACTTCTGGACCTGACGCGGTTCCAAACGCCGGACGCATGGAGGACTTTCTACGCCAGAGAGGCGCTGGGGGTGCGCACCTGGGATATCTTCGACTACGTCATGGGCGCATTCGGCACCAGGCTTGAAAGATATATTTCGATCGGTGGTGATGACGCGCTGGCTCCGGGGGAAGTCGACCCGCTGGCCAACCGCTTTAAACCCGTTGTAAAATATTTCGGACCCTATACGGTCCAAGGCGAAACTCGTGAGATCAATTTTATAATGCCGCAGTATATCGGTTCCGTTAAGACCATGGTCGTGGCCGGGCTCGATGGTGCATTTGGAAAGGCGGAAAAGATCTCCAGTGTGAAAAAACCATTGATGGTGCTCGCGACCCTGCCTCGTGTGCTCGGTCCGGAAGAAACAGTAAGCCTCCCGGTGTCGGTGTTCGCAGGCGCTATTCCACAGCGCAATGTCAGGATTGACATCGCTGTCACCGGCCCCGTGGCAATTAAGGGAGACAGGTCAAGATCGATGACCATTCTGCCTGATTCTGATACTACCATGGCGTTTGATTTGTCTGTGAGACAGGAGATCGGCGTGGCGACGGTTGAAGTAACTGCTACAGCGGGCAATCTGAAAGCAACCGACGTCATCGAAATACAGGTAAGAAATTCCAATGTATCCGTCACACGTGTGGAGGAACTCGTACTCGGGGAACGCAAATCACTCAACGCTTCCTTTACCCCCTTCGGCATGGAAGGCACCAATACGGCCATGCTCGAGGTGTCGAGTATGCCGCCTATAAACCTCGGCTCAAGGATGCGTTACCTTTTACAGTATCCACACGGTTGCATTGAGCAGACAACCTCTGCAGTATTCCCGCAACTGTACCTGGATCAGGTTAAAACTTTAAATGAAGCCGAAAAGGAAGTCATTCAGCGAAATGTCAAGGCGGGAATTGAACGACTCAGATCGTTCGCGCAATCCGACGGTGGCTTTGGGTATTGGCCGGGCCCGGCTGAAGCTTCCGACAGCTGGGGTACGAGCTACGGCGGACACTTTCTCCTGGAAGCACAGATGAAAGGTTATTATGTTCCCGGTGACTTGCTGGGCAGATGGAAAAATTTTCAGCGCAATCAGGCAAATGCGTGGCGAAGGAACGATAACTATTACAACTCCGATCTTCTCCAGGCTTACAGATTGTACACGTTGGCGCTGGCAGGTGATCCGGAGACAGGCGCTATGAACCGTTTGCGCGAGGAAGGGAAACTCAGCGCCACCGCGGCATGGACGCTTGCGTCAGCCTACGCCATCGCAGGTCAAAAAGAAGCGGCGAAAAAGCTGATACAGAATCTTTCTGCAGCCGTTGCGCCGTATCGCGAGCTGTCGTACTCATATGGCTCACACATCCGCGACAAAGCGCTTATTCTGGAGACGCTCGTGCTTCTCGAAGATCGCGTCAAGTCTTTCGAGGTGCTGAAAGAGATCTCCGCTTCATTGGCGGACCAGGGATATTGGATGAGTACACAGGAGACCGCCGTCTGTCTGCGCGCCGTTTCACTCTTCGCAGGAAAACAGAAACGAGGGGAGCTCACTTTCGATTACAGCATCGGCAAGGGAAAAACTGTTACCGCAAGCACAGGTCTTCCGCTTGTTCAAATTCCCATACCGGTTTCAGGGCTTAAGTCTCATCAGGTGAAGATTGAAAACAAAAGTCAGGGTATCCTGTTTACGCGCGTGATCACGAGCGGATTGCCTTCA
>CBFGXV010000507.1:0-3180 GCA_965652755.1 uncultured Chryseosolibacter sp.
CCATGTTCCGACGAGTGGGTGTTGTGCGACGGCGGACAGGGCGAGGCCGCAGAGGAATGCTACCAGGGCAAACGGGGTTTTCATAGGATGGGGTTTACGAATCCAACAGTGTTAAACGTGCTACTATTAATTTAGTTAAGTGGAGCGGGAAATAAAAATGATAATAGTATTGCAGCGGCCATAAGTGCCGGCAGATCGGTAGGACGTCGGGTAATTGCTTCACGGGATAAGTAGCCCCGCATTCGCAGGCGCGAAAAGTCTCATTAACTACCGCGACCGGTTGCGATAGATATCGATGCAGATGGATTGTTTCAATTGCCTTATTCCCGCTTACTTTAGACTTGGCTGTAGCGGCCGGTGGGGAATTAGTGGAGAATGAACATCACCGCCAGGGCTTTCGAACATGGAGCGCTTAAGAGCGGTGAGGTGGAATGCAATAAATAAAAAAGGCTACGAGATTCCCCGGTGATGCCTCATAATACGACAGATCTATATCAGATAAACATGGGAAGAATTTTTATTGTACTCGTCTATTTATTTCCGGCGGTGATGTTTGCGCAACGGCATCAGGATGTGCTGAAAGGCGAATGGACGTTTGCGCTCGACCCGGTTAACGTTGGAATCGAACAGGAATGGTTTCTACCCGGCTTACCTGTAGAGAGATGGGATAAAGTTGTAATTCCTCATTGCTTCTCTGTTGATCCCCGCTACTATCGATACACCGGCACAGCCTGGTATTTCAAAAGGTTCTCGCGTATTGCCTTGCGGGAAGGGTATCGCGCGGTGATACGGTTTGAGGCCGTGTTTTATAAATCCCAGGTATGGCTAAACGGAAAGCAGGTGGGAGAACACGAGGGAGGCTACACGCCCTTCGAGGTCGACATAACGGATGCACTATCGGATGAGAATGCTTTGGCAGTGCGTGTTAACAACGCATGGGATACGACGACCATTCCTGGTGCAAAGACCCGTGTCCCGTATCAAAGCGAGAACATGTCGCAGATGTTCCCGTGGATCAACTATGGCGGGATAACCCGTCCGGTAAGTTTTATCATACGTCCGGAGGCCTACATCAAAAACGTACGAATTGAGGCAATGCCCGATCTTACAAGGAAGACTGCGGGAATTCACATCGCAGCTTTTGTGCAAAACAGCTCGCGTGACATCGCGAGAAAAAGCGATGTACAGGCATCGATCTATCAGGCGGGTAAAAAGATCCCAGCGAAATTCAAAGTTACCGGCAACGATATTGTTTCGGGTGACGGAACTGTTATGCTCCTTCATGCAACACTTGCTCCAAAGGATGTGAGATTGTGGAGTATTGATGACCCTGTCTTATACGAGTCGGAAGTGATCGCGGGAAAAGACACGGTGAGATCCACCTTTGGCATTCGTAAGATCGAGATCCAGGGGACGAAGATGTTGTTAAACGGCGAACCCATATCCCTTGGAGGGTGCAATCGCCCTTTGGATTATCCCGGTTATGGCTCGATGGATCCTTCACACGTTCTTGAGCAGGATCTCAGCATGATCAAAAGCGCCGGCATGGAATTGTCGCGCATCAGCCACTATCCTGTGTCAACACAAATGCTGGATTGGGCAGACCGCCACGGTTTGCTGATCATCGCAGAACCAGGGAACTGGCAGATGACACCCAAACAACTTTCCGATCCCGCGATTCGCGCGAAGTTTCAGACGCAAATGAAAGAGATGGTGGAACGCGATTGGAATCATCCTTCTGTCATTGCCTGGAGTGTTGGCAACGAATATCAGTCGCAAACAGACGAAGGCAAATCATGGACAAAACATATGTATGATTTCACAAAATCTCTTGACCCGACGCGACCTGTTACGTTCGCAACGAATATAGCTGGCCGGTCAAGCATTGAGAAGCCTGAAGACGAAGCTTCGCAGTATGTGGATTTCATTTCCGCCAATATCTATGGAAACCATCTGAAAACACTGCAACACATTCATAATCTGTATCCGGACAAGCCAATTTACGTCAGTGAGTTCGGTGTTCGTGCAGATCAGGTTCAGAATGAACAACAAAGGGTTGCTTATCTTAAACGCGCGATGGCTGACTTTCGCAAATGCGATTTTTTGATCGGGGCATCCATCTGGACCTTTAACGATTACCAAAGTTCTTTTCCCGGCACCAATGTGAATGGCTACAGGCCCTTCGGCCTGGTATCACCGGAGCGCCAGCCCCGCGAGATGTATTACACCTGGCAGGAAGAATTCTCGCCAGCGACTCTTGAGGTGCTAAACAGCGATGAGGGGAAATTGAACATCGTCGTTACTGCGCGCAAGGATTTTCCAAGCTATACACTGCGCAACTACAAGGTGCGTGTCAGCGGACAGTCATTCGACATCGCGATGCTAAAGCCTGGTGAAAGTAAAACGGTTGTCATTGACCTCAGCAGCGCTACAACGAACGACAGGTCGATCGAGCTGGTCAAGCCCGGAAATTTCGTGATCCTTAAGAAAGAATATTAGAGTGTGATCGCCGGTTCGATCTTCGAGACTACTTTCGAATGTGGATCTTCGCCGCTTTTGTAAAGGCCCAATAGCCATAGGAGACCTCCAATGTTTTTTCTTTCTCTGTTCGAGGCACCATGTATTTTCCTGTGAAAATGCCGGAGTTGTCGTCGGTTTCAACAACATCCAGTTTTGTAATGCCATCTTCGCCTTTGATGAGAACCCAGCCGCGTTCGCGCGCCTTCGCGTCCTGGTTGAGCGCAGCTCTTAATGCTATGGTGATGGTTTGTCCGGGCTTCGCTACCGCGGTTTCATTTCCAGCTTCATCGGATACACGTACCGAATGAGAATCTAACGTCGAGAAAGTGACTGTTGCCATCCACCCTCTGTTGCTGATACACCAACCCTCTGTTGAATAAGAATCTTTACCTATCGCATCATTCGAAGCCTGTTCACCTGAACGGTTCCTGACACTGGTTGCTCTTGGGAAGTGATGATCGAGCGGACTACCATCCAGTGTCCCGCGAGTAAGTGCAAGTAGTCCGTAGCCGTGTCCGTAAGCCTGCGGCCATCCCGTTTCAACGCCATCCCAGTAGCCATCGACAGCGAGGCGCTCTTTGCTCTTGTTACTGAGATGCGCACCGACGGGGTTGACGCCAAAGGTAAAATCAACTTGCGCCCAGCCTGTTTGTCTCAGTT
>CBFGXV010000508.1:0-3178 GCA_965652755.1 uncultured Chryseosolibacter sp.
ACAAACTGGCAATATTTTTCCCTGCACAGTGAGCAGCAATTTGGTATAGAGTTCCAGGCTTCCGGGCCGGACAAATATTTTAAAAATATACCAGTAATCGATTGGATCCGCTAATCAGGGTTGCAACGTCTTTCGCCTTCTGCGTATAGTCATAGAGTGACACCAGCCGTTAGTCGGAAAAAATATGCATTCATCGAAAGTACGATCTCCAATCTTTCGGGTCAAGTGTTATCGAGGCGAATGTTTCAGCAGTCGCGTGAAGCGGCTGTGGCGATGGTTGAGGTGTGAATTGTCAGGCGTGAATCTCCAGTCGGGAATGAGTCGGGAATGGTGATCGTGAGTAGTGAGTCGTCGGGCATAACAATATTTGATAGAGTAAAGCCCGGAAGAGGTTTGATGACCATGCATCCTCTCCCAAACTAATATCAAACTCCAACCCCTTGCTTCCGCTCTCAACGCCATAAATCATCTTCCCATCAAATGACCTCAGCTCCATTTGACATCCAAGTTAGTTTCTGGAACGCCTTGGAGCATTGTCCGAACACCGTTTCGGCCCGCTTCAATACTTCAAAGATCATGTAAAGTGGTTGACGATTTGTTCTCGGAAGATTTAAAGATGGGTTAGACGTGTTTCCTTATGATGGTTGACATGACATGACATTGTTGTGAACCAAAGAAACTGATTTTAGCTTTGCCTGATCTGAAATGAAGGAACCACAGGAGGAACACTGGAACACTCCTCTCGATCATTGCTTCGATACAGTCGGGTGATATCACGAAGACTATTGTTCTCGCCACGGTGGGGGCAGTCGTAAGCTTTCTGGTGTCGCTGGGATTGAAGCGGATAGCGAGGAAGTGGTCGCGAGACCGTTGAATAGGGGAGGGCTCCTTACGAGGCTCTCCTTTTTTTTTGCGGATTGCGCAGACTGGCGGGAGAATTCCCGCGGATAGAAGTTGCGGTCAGTAAGGGAATAAATACCAAAATTTTGACGGGCGGAAATGTGCGCGCGTTCTTTATAGTTGAAGATGTAAAGACCGAATTACAAGCTCGCAATAGGCACACAGAATTGTCTTATTCCTAATGCCATAGAATTGCTTTTTAGTTCTTTCAGACTTGTCGTTGCTGATATCGACTTCCACATATTGCCCCCTTTTCTTTGTACAGATTGCATAAAAATGCTCAGTGATGACGTGGGCTTTACTAAGCTTTTTCTCTTGAAGCAAAGTTACTTTTCCGACAGACTAAAAAAGTGAAGATGACGGCGAGATTCACTGATCAAATGGATGAATTTGTTGATGAATCCGGAGCTTTTTTTCCAAATTTAAATTTGCAGGTCCAGGCCGTTCCTGTAAAATTATTAGAATTGAGGGAGATTCTTTTTGACATTGCAAATAAGAATCGGGAATATCCGGCTTAGTAGTTGCGGAATTTGCAAACAATACCTGCACTTTACGGGAGATCGTTCACATTCTCATATGTACTTACAAAAAATTATCAGTGCCCGGATTGCCTCAACCTAAGCTTTAAGGCAAACACGGAATCTGTTTATGAAAAGGGGCTTCAGTAGAAGTAGCCTTGGACTTCGCGTGCGAGACTAATGCTAATATATTACTCTTGAATAACACCACCGGGAAATCCGGAACACCGTATATGTCCGCAATCGTTCCGATCCTGTGAAGGACGGAATTTTTGTTTTGAAATAATTACTATCAAACCAACCAACTAGTCTATGAAAAAACTACTACAGCATCAATGCTGTCAGGGGGCATTTATTGTTCTTAAAACCTGTGGCATACAAACCTTCGTCGCTATTTTACTGGCTTCGATGAGCTATGCGCATGAACTTCCCAATCCCGGCGTGAACGTGTATCAAAATTCTGTTCTGACTGTCACAGGAACAGTTCTTGACGAAAATTCTGTATCAATTCCAGGGGTGAATATAATAGAGAAGGGCACCACCAACGGAACGACTACAGATGTGGACGGCAAATTTGCTATTGAAGTTGCGGGCGAGAACAGCGTCCTGGTTTTTTCTTTTATCGGATATGAGCCACAGGAGGTAATGATCAACGGAAGAACGGTGATCGAAGTGTCTCTTAGGCAGGAGATGAAGCAGCTTGACGAAATAGTCGTGATCGGCTACGGAACAGCGAAGAAAGGAGACCTCACCGGCTCTGTGGCCAGTGTGCGTGTGGATAATTTCAAAACACAGCCGATGGTAACGGTAACGGATATGATGGCTGGTACCATTGCGGGATTCAATGCAAACCAGGGAACATCGGCTGCGGGCGGCGCATCAATGGAGATCAGGGGACCCAAATCGTTGTCAGCCGGAACGGAACCGCTGATCGTCTTAGACGGTGTGGTCTTCACAGGTAGTCTCAGAGATATCAACCCCCAGGATATACAGTCGATCGATATCCTCAAGGATGCAAGCTCCGCGGCGGTCTTTGGATCGAAGGCTGCAGCAGGGGTAATTCTCATTACTACTAAAAAGGGCAAGACCGGCAAGCCAACGATCAACTTTTCCACCAGGCTGGGTATCACCGAGAGCAACAACGAAAGACGGGGACTCAACCCGGAGCAATACATCCGGTTCAGGCAGGATTATTTCCGCCAGATGTTCCCCACCATCGATTATCATTTTTACACACATCCCGATCAGATCCCCAGCGACATGACGATCGACGAGTGGCGCGCGCTGAGCTCGGCGCCGGTAGCGGACAATACGCTCGAATGGATGGGACGTCTGCGATTGTTTCCGGAAGAGCAGGCAAATTACCTGGAGGGTGAAACGATGGACATGTACGACGAGGTTTTCAGAAAAGGCACCATTCAGCAATATGACGTCAGTATTGGTGGCGGAAGCGAGAACGTAAGCTACTACTGGTCTATTGGGTACAATAACAACGAAGGCATCAGGGTTGGGGACCAGTACTCCAGCATCCGGTCCAGGCTGAATGTTGACTTTCAGGTAACGGAGTGGCTGAATGTGGGAATGAATACCCAGTTCTCCGACCGTGATGAAAGCACTGTTCCTGCCAGCATGAACTTCTATGTCAACAGTCCCTATGGTGAAATGTGGGACGCTGCAGGCAACCTGAAGCGCTACCCGCACGGACACTCCGACAATCCGCTGCTGAATTATTACCGAACATCCTTGATGGACAAGACAAA
>CBFGXV010000509.1:0-3166 GCA_965652755.1 uncultured Chryseosolibacter sp.
AGAGATTCACCTGATGACGGTTGAATTTTCGGGTGAAACGTCAGCGCCGGAAGTTCCTGTCTTTCTTTTTCACGAGGTTCATGCGGCCGTCTATAGGCTTTGAAGTCGCCGGTCAGGTTGCGGAAGTCCTTTGGCGGCCACTCGTCGTGTGCAACGCTTTGGTGACCAACTCTGCTGACAAGGTTAACCCAATTCGGGTGCTTCGTTGCCACTTCCGGAGAGGGAGCATGGATGATGTTCATGTTTGCCTCGCGGCATTTTGATATAAGCGGAACGAGCTTTTCGTTGATCACCTTTTCGCCGCGCGCTTCCGTGTCCAATAAATAATGACGTTGCCAGACATCGACCAGAACAAGGGCGCATTGGGATAACGGTATGCGCCAGTCCAGCTTGGCATAACCCGTATTTGTTTCCACCCATTTGACTCCCGGGTCCACATGCCAGCGGTGGTACCTCGGCTTGACATGAAGGGTTTGTGGTTTCGATTGGCTGAAGGCCGAAGAAGGAAGAGCACTTGCCAGCGCGAGTGCAGCTGCGGCCTGCGAATGTCTTGTCAGGAACTGGCGTCTGGAAAAAATTTTACCGCGATTTTTCATAAGACCGGAATTGTGATTAGTGTCTGACAACTTCGCTTTTTCGGGCGGAGATCAGGAATATAAATTAGTATTTTTTCTGATAACACGGGCTTAAAGCGAAATAGTATTTAACATTAAACGGCAATGTTATTCAGAGCGTGATCCAACTGCCGATACAGGACTATTACAAGATCGAATAATTCGAATAGGTAGCCGGAGCTGATGGTTGAATATGCTTTGAGCAAGTATCAGTTGTTCAACCTAATGACCGATTAGGCGACTAAACGGCATCAAAACCACGAGCGCAATCGTTGCCTGAGTTACCTTCGCTCAAATACTTGCCCGACAAACTTTCGTTCTCTACATTTGTTGACCGATGAAAAAGGTTGTCGTCAAATCATTTGTGTGGTTGTTGCTCTCCGTGCTCGCCGCGAGCTGGAGCGGTGAATTCTACAACCTGGCTGATTGTCGGTTTATTGACGAATCTTCCCTACCCATTCGTGGACCGCTGGTGAAGGCGGGCACTGTCAAGGACCATCGTGGTTTGGCTTTTGCGGACAACGGCTCGGAATCCGGCACTAAAGGAGTTTTCTCCAAATTTGATGTCGCGGAGATCGAAGAAGAACACAACAGGCTTCACTTGAATGTCGTCAAGAAGAAGTTGCCCGTTATCGTCAGCTTTTATGGCTCCTTCTTAGCCTTAGATCGAATAAATTATTTTCCGCTTGATAAGGAGTTCGTTTCTTTCCTTGTTGCAGCCTCTACTTCGCTATCGGAAAGGTATATCATATTCCGGGTGTTGCGGATTTGATATCAGCCTCAGCAGGTGTATTCTCACGCCTGTTTCTTCTTGTTAATCTTTTTATGATGACCTCCAGTGCACAGCCTGTCGGCTAGTTGCGAGCATACTGTTGTGTTATCCACAAAGTCAAAATCAAATTATCCGTGAAAAAGCAAAATCTTACGATTCTGATTCCTATGCTCATTGGTCTCAGTCTCCTGTTATCTCAAATGAGTTGTCAATCGCATAAAGAGGAAAGCGAGGAACGAACTATGTTCCTCGTCACCAGCCCGCTCCGGATGGACACCTCGATCACAAAGGACTATGTGTGCCAGATCAATTCGATTCGCCATATCGAACTCAGGGCACTGGAGCGAGGCTACTTACAGAAGATGTTTGTTGATGAGGGAAAGTCCGTGAAGCAAGGGCAGCTCTTGTTTAAGATCTTGCCGAGACTTTATGAAGCTGAACTTCAAAAAGCAGAGGCCGAGGTTAGTTTTGCGAACATCGAATACCAGAACACCAGGAGTCTTGCAGATAGCGGCATCGTGGCCCCGAACGAACTCGCGATGGCGAAGGCAAAATTTGATAAGGCGAAAGCCGAATTGGCGTTAGCGCAGGTTCATCTTGATTTTACAGAAATAAGAGCGCCATTTGCCGGCATCATTGACCGTTTTCATGTACGGCTCGGGAGCCTTGTTGATGAGGGTGATCTGCTCAGCAATCTCTCGGACAACAGCAAGATGTGGGTCTATTTCAATGTTCCTGAATCTGAATATCTCGAATACCAGGGCAAGGTTACCAAAGATCCGATAGAGGTGAAACTGCTAATGGCCAACAATAAGCTGTTCAGGTACCCCGGTGTGGTCGAAACCATCGAAGCTGACTTTAATAATGAAACCGGAAACATTGCCTTCAGGGCGACATTCCCTAATCCCGATGGATTGTTAAGGCATGGTGAAACTGGTAACGTAATTATGCGTGTGCCACTCAAGAATGCATTGCTCATTCCCCAGAAGGCAACCTTTGAGATCCTGGAAAAGAAATATGTTTTTGTTATAGACGAAAATAACGTAGTCAGATCGCGGGAGATTACTATCGGCGCTGAAATGGAAGACCTGTATGCTGTAGGTAGTGGGTTAGATGGTAATGAGAAGATCCTTCTTGAAGGCTTGCGCAAGGTACGCGATAATGACAAGATAGTTTTCCAATATCAGGAGCCCGCGGCGGTGATCGCCCAGCTGAAAGTATACGCGGAATGATTCAGACATTTAAAAGAATCTAAAATGTTCAACAAATTTATTCACAGACCGGTACTTTCGATAGTCATATCGGTTGCCATTATACTGATGGGAATACTGGCCATTAACACGCTTCCCATATCACAATTTCCAACCATCGCGCCGCCAACGGTGAACGTCTTTATCGCTTACCCTGGTGCAAGCGCGGATGTATTGGTTCAATCGGTACTCATACCAATGGAGCGGTCCATCAACGGTACTCCCGGCATGAGGTATATGACTTCAGATGCAACCAGCGCCGGAGAGGCGACTTTGCAGGTGGTTTTTGAGCTTGGTACTGATCCGAGTATCGCTGTCGTAAACGTCAAGAACCGGATAGAGCAGATCGCCAATAGATTGCCCCTGTTAGTACAGCGGGAAGGCATTATCGTAACACCCTCACAACCTAACATGTTGATGTATGTGAATCTCTACAGTGACGATAAGAATGCCGATGAAAAGTTTCTTTACAATTTTGCAAGCATCAACATATTACCGGAATTGCAACGCCTGAGCGGGGTGGGAAGGAC
>CBFGXV010000510.1:0-3165 GCA_965652755.1 uncultured Chryseosolibacter sp.
ATGAGTTCAGACCTTATGCCGGCGGAACTTTGTTTGATTACCTGGTGAAAGAGACAGACCCCCGCTATCTCAATTTCGAAATGGACGTATTCTGGATCAAACATCCAGGCCAGGATCCCGTAGCGTTGCTGAAGAAATATCCAAAGCGGTTCGTGCTAATGCATCTTAAAGATCGCAAGCATGGAACCAAAGGCAATCAAAACGGTCGCGCTGACGTTGAAACGAACGTGGTGCTCGGCACCGGGGACGTCGGCATTGCTGAGATAATGCGCGAAGCGAAGAATGCAGGGGTAAAGCACTACTTTATCGAAGATGAGTCCTCGCACTCAGTAAAGCAGATTCCTCAAAGCCTGGAATACCTTCGGACCCTGAAAAAATAACCTGTCAACGGTTGCAGGCAGATTCAATTTTAAACTTGCATTTACTGGAATCAAACAATGGATCAGGGCTATCAGACCTTTAATGTTTCAAGTTTCAAGGAATACCAGGATATCATATTAAATATCCCGGATGATCAGTTCATTCTTTACCGCGGACAGAACCAGGATAAAACGCTACTGCCGAAGATCGCACGATTTGATGTACCCAACGTAGAGGAGATCGAACGTGAAATGCTGGAAGACTTTCAAAGGAGAAGTATTCATCTGATAGAATATCACCCCGGAGATTCATGGGATTGGCTCGCTCTTGCGCAACACCATGGGATGGCTACACGCTTGCTGGACTGGACGGAGAATCCGCTCATCGCCCTGTGGTTTTCAATGTCTCCCGCAATGGAAGGCAATATTTCCGATTATTCGGTGGTGTGGGGCTTTAATGTTCCAAAGGAGGACATCATTAACTCTACGGAGGATAAGGATCCATTCAGCGGAGCCGGCAACAAAGTATTCAAACCGAATCATATCACAAAAAGAATCTCCGCCCAGTTCGGATGGTTCACCATCCATAAATCAAGTCCCGGAAAGAAGTTTGTTCCTTTTGAACATAACGAAGACTATCGCGACCGCTTGTTCAAGATCAAAATTGACAGCAGATGCTTCGCGGAATGCAAGAGACGTCTTCATAATTTCGGGATCAACTCTGCCTCGATGTATCCTGATATCGATGGATTGGCAAAGCACGTTGAATGGATATTTCTCGAGCAGCACCGCCGCAAATGAATCTACCGTGATTCACTCGTCAAAGTGTCTTCCAGAGGTAAAGCGTCGCATATGCTTCCCATCCCTTGTACTTCCGGAACAACTTTTTCACCTCTTCGACAGTGGGTTTGCGGTCGAGATTCTTAAGGTTTCTGATGGCGTTGTGCAGCCCCGCGTCTTCGAGCGGAAAGGCATCGGGGTAGTGAAATGTTTTCATGAGGGCGTAGTTAGCCGTCCAGTTGCCAATGCCTTTGATCTTCATAAGCTCATGCTTTGCTTCGGCCAGGGGCAGCCCCCGCAGTTTCTCTTTTGATATGGTTCCATCGGCGAACGCTTCGGCGATGATCACGGTGTACCGGCTTTTTTGGGAGGAGAACTGCAGCGGCATAAGCTCCTCCTGTTTGATAACCGCCACCGTTTGCGGTGTTGGGAACAAAAAGTATTCGCGATCGCCCAACGCCAGTCTCTCCCCAAAATTCTGAACGAATCTTTGTTTGAGGGTATATGCAAATCCGAGGTTGATCTGCTGACCGAGAACCGCCCAGATCAGTGATTCAAATAAGTCTGGCTGGCCAACAATTCTGTAGCCATAGAACGGATTGATCAGGCCCTTGAGCAACTTGTCTTTCGCCGCCATCTCATAAAAGGGCTTCAGGTCCGTGTCGAGGTCAAACCATTCGCGTACGTAATCTTCTGTCACCCCCATCACCTGCACACCCGGCTCGGGTGTAAGGAACTGCAGCTTTAATCCGTGAGGGGCGGAAGTGATGGAAAACACGGCAACTTCTTTGCCGGCCCTCAGCGCTTTGATCACGGTCTGGTCGTTCACGTAATGGAGCAACTCCCTGGGCGATCTTTTCAAAAAGTCAAGGCAAAGCTCAAAAGAGAATTCATCCGGAGTAGAAATGATCATGTTGCCCTGTGCTTGTCTGTATTCGTTTACGCAATGTTAGTAAATCGCTGCTAAATGACAGGTCGTATGTCAGCAAGTTCCGGGTTGACGTTGATTTAACTTCTCGTGATCATTGCGTACTTAAAAGTAAAAGATGAACAGGAATATTGACTGGATACAGGTGCAAAACGACTTGCATTCAACAGGCTTCGCGAAGATCCCGTCGTTATTATCGCCGGATGAATGCTCATGCGATGGGCCTCGCCTAACAACCGCTGACGTTATCCATCGGTTGTTACGCGATGATCGAACGGAGCCTATTATGGTTGATCCGGTCCTGGCGGGCTACAGGTTAACGTTGTTGCAGCCCGGCGGCCACTACCATCACGAAATCATTTCCCTTGATGAATCCTTTGCCCCATTCTGCATCGTAGGCTTTCGTGATGCCAAGGGAGGCGAGATCCTCCGGTTTTTTTCCTTGCTTCAGCGCAGAGGCTACCTTGTCACGGATCGCTGCCAGCCGGTCGCGGTATTTCTTCACTTCATCTTTCTTACATACCTCGCCGTGACCGGGAATAACCAGTGACTGATCGTTCATGATTGCCAGAACCTTGTCGACCGTTGAGATGAGTCCGTTGATATTTCCGCCGTTCGACATATCAATGTATGGGTAACCGTAGCGCACAAAGACATCTCCCATGTGAAACACGTTTGCCTGCTTAAAATGGATGATCACATCGCCGTCGGTGTGCCCCGCTTCAAAATGGAGGAGATCAATATCCTGGCCGTTAAGATGCAGGCTCAGCTTGTCCGGGAAAGTAATGACAGGCCACGCATCTTTGTCACGCGGTTGCCTGATCATTCTGTCTCTTACCACGTCGTGGGCGACTATGGTTGAGCCGGCCCTCTTGAAGTACTCATTACTTCCCGAATGGTCTCCGTGTATATGCGTATTCAGTGTAAAGCGGATCGCACCTTTGTCCAGTGCCGCAATGGCTTCCTTTATCTTATCCCCTAACTGCAGGAATTGATCGTCGATCATCACGATACCATCCTCGCCGGTAAGTACGCCAATGTTTCCGCCGGAACCTGTCAGCATGTAGATGTTGTCTCTGACTTGCTGCGAGGTGACCT
>CBFGXV010000511.1:0-3156 GCA_965652755.1 uncultured Chryseosolibacter sp.
TTAGTGGCAGAAACTTTTATGATCACATAATGATCGAGGCAATGATGACTCACTATAACGATCCGTCGCAGCCTTCTGCGATCATCCATCCGACTAACCCTGCTGAGTGGAGAGGAGTGGCGAATACGAATTGGGAAAAGGTTTTGATGAACGACAGTTATCCCATGCAACAGCACACGGCCAGCGTATCAGGGGGTTCCGACAAGTTTGACTACTATACATCGTTTTCGTATTTAAATCAGAAAGGCCTTACCAACCGCGATCTCTTTGATGAGCATTTCAACCGGTACAATGTCATGGCGAATGTGAACTATGATATTCTTGACTGGGTGACGATTGGAACGAAGATTTCGATAAACAACAGCAACAAGCGATTCCCTCCCAACTATCCGTGGTTCCGGAACGAGTTTCCGGAGGGAGGAACAATCTACCAGACAAATGTTTATTCAACGCAACCGTACAGAAATCCTGACGGCACATGGTCGCACGAGGGATCGATCGCTAACCCGGCTCAGATCCTGACGGAAGGAGGTCATCAGACAAGACATGTCAACGACCTGTGGATGACTGGCGTAGTGCATCTTGCGCCAGTCAAGAATGTCAATATCAATCTTGACTATTCAACCAACGCCAAGAACCGAAAGGACATGTCGTATGTGTCGCTGGTTCCTTTTTACAATGTCAATGGCGACGTGACGGGTTACTATGGGGGAAGCAATCCCAACCGCGTGATCCGTAGCAACTACGATGATAAATATTATGTGCTTAACATATATGGCGATTACACGAATACTTTCCGCGGAAAGCATTATGTGAAGGCAATGGCAGGGTTCAACCAGGAGAATGCCGAATATAACTTTGTGCAGGCTGAGCGTCGTAATCTGATCATTAATTCGATACCCTACATCAATCTGGCCTCCGGAGACAGGTTTGCCTATGATGGAATAGATGAGTATGCTATCAGAGGGGCATTCACACGCCTGAACTATATTTATGACAACCGCTATCTGATTGAGTTCAACGGTCGTTATGATGGTTCATCCAAGTTTGCCAAAAAGGACCGGTTTGCTTTCTTTCCGTCGGTATCGTTGGGATGGCGGGTAGATAGCGAGAAATTCTTTGCACCGTTGACAAATACAATCGATCAACTGAAGCTGAGGGCTTCGTATGGAAGTTTAGGAAATCAGAATGTCGCCGGTTTCTATCCATACATAGCGACACTCAGTGCAGCCGAGGTGAACTATCTCATCAACGGCGAAAGGCCGATGTCGGTATACGCTCCCGGACTGGTGAGCTCCACCCTTACGTGGGAAACCGTTACCCAGAAGAATGTTGGTGTTGACTTTGCGTTTTTTGACAGTAAGCTGAGTGGATCTTTCGACGTCTACGAGAGAAACACGACAAACATGCTGACGCGATCTCAGACTTTGCCAGCGGTACTCGCTGTTAATGAGCCGCAGGCCAATGCCGCGGATATGAGCACCAGGGGTTTCGACCTGACCCTTGAATGGAAACACGCCACTGGTAACTTCAGGTACGGTGCGACGGTGATACTATCGGATTACACTTCGGAGATCACCAGGTTCAGCAATCCGAAAGGCATTATTTCTGATTACTACGTAGGTGGAAAACTTGGTAATATCTGGGGTCTGACAACAGGCGGGATATTCCAGACCGACGATGAAGCCTCGGCGCTCGACCAGTCGAACATCAACGGACGGAAACGTCAGGCCGGTGACCTCTGGATGGTAGATTTGAATGGTGATGGCAAGATCACCCGCGGCGCACAAACGCTAGAGGATCCGGGCGATATGAGCGTTATAGGCAACAGCACACCGCGCTACAGCTTTGGATTCAGACCTAATCTTGGATGGAAGGGATTTGAACTTGATCTTTTCTTCCAGGGCGTCGGTAAGCGCGATCTGTGGATGAGTACCCTCTACTATCTTACGCAGTATTCCAATGAGTGGGTAGGTATCCCCAAAGCGGCCATGGATTATTGGTCACCGGAAAATCCGGATGCTTACTTCCCGCGTCCTATTATCTCGGGAGCGTCTGATATAACCACTGTACAGTCACGTTTCCTCCAGAATGCAGCATACATCAGATTAAAGCAACTTACATTGAGTTATACGATCCCCACAAGCCTGACAGAAAAGCTCAGGATTGAACGAATGAAAGTATTTTTCTCGGGAAGCAATTTGTGGACGGGCACAAAGATGATCAAAATCTCCGATCCTGAACTGAGCGGTCCGTCCGCTTACCCGATGTACAGATCTTTATCTCTCGGAGCCAACATTAACTTTTGATTATAAAATTATCTGATATGAAAAATATTATTTCTGTCATCTTGCTCTCGTTGTTCACTGCGGTTGCATGCAATGACGACTTCCTGGAAAAACAACCCCTGGACCAGATCAGTGATAACACTTTTTGGAAAACCGGGGCGGACATCGAGATGTACGCCAACCAGTTTTATCCGACACTTTTTGATGCGCGGCTGGCCTGGTACAACGAAGACAACTTTAGCGACAACCAGACGCCGAGCAGCCGCAATGTGTATACATGGGGACAGTACACCGTTCCATCCACTAACGGAGGATGGGGAAAAGCTGATTGGCTTCAGATTCGTCGCTGTAATTATGCGCTCGACCGGATAGCCGTCATGAACAAAGATGCTGCGGTATTAAGGGGTGAAGCGGAGATCAGGTTCTTCAAGGCATTCCACTATTTCGAGAAAGTAAAACAATTCGGCGACGTACCATGGCTGTCCAGCAGCCTGACGCCGGAGTCGGATGATTTGTTCAAGGGGAGGGACTCTCGCGAGGTTGTTGTTGCCAACATTTTAGCAGATCTCGATTTCGCCATCGCCAATCTTCCTGAGACCTCCGCTCTTGATCGCGTTACCAAGTATGCTGCGCTCAACCTGAAAGGCGATGTTTGCCTGTATGAAGGCACCTTCAGGAAGTATCACAATGTGGCCGGCGGCCATGAGGAGCTGTTAAGAGAAGCTGCAACCGCGTATGAAGCCATCATCAATTCCGGAAAGTTCGCCGTGTATTCAACCGGTAACCCAACCCAGGATTACTTTGATTTGTTCGTTCAGTATGAGCTGAAAGGGAACCCTGAAGGAATAATGGTTCAGCGGTACATTAC
>CBFGXV010000512.1:0-3154 GCA_965652755.1 uncultured Chryseosolibacter sp.
TACACAGGCTATACGCCAGTGAACCATCCCGATAACCTCACGGACCTCAGCAAATGGCAGCCTAAATATTTTTCAGATGGCAGGGGAGGGAAGTTTGCGCCTGGCTGTCTTACGCCCCATTGGTGGAAAGTAAAACCACTCATTCTGGATTCCGCTGCCCAATTCAGGCCGCCACCGCCACCGGCTATCGGCTCACCACAGCTTGCACGCGAGGTCAGGGAAGTCGTGGAACTTCAGGCAGGACTCACGAATGAACAGAAGGCACTTGTCGAATTCATGCGCGACGGACCGAAGTCTGTTCAGCAGGCGGGCCATTGGTTGATATTCGCGCAGTCAGTTTCACGTCGCGATAATCACTCACTCGACGAAGATGTAAATATGTATTTCGCCCTGGAGGCTGCTGCAATGGACGCATTCATTTCCGTGTGGGATGCAAAGATGTGGTACGATTACGCACGGCCGTATTCGCTTGTTCATGAAATATACCGTGAGGAACTGGTAAATGCGTGGGGTGGACCTGGCAAAGGAACAGTGACTATGCCGGGGAAGGAATGGAGACCCTACTCACCAGAGACATTCTTGTGTCCGCCGTTTCCCGGTTATGTTTCGGGCCACAGTGCCGTGAGCGCTGCGTGCGCCGAAATACTAAGGCGTTTCACCTCCTCTGATCATTTCGGTGAAGAGGTCAGGCTGGTTCCCGGGCTGATGACAGAACCCGACAATGTCGCGGACACGGTAACACTTCACTTCCCGACATTTACAGAAACCGCGGAGATGGCGGGCTTCTCGCGCGTGCTTGGCGGATACCATATACAGGCTGACAACATCGAAGGCCTGGCTCTCGGGCGCAAGGTGGCTGGCGCTGTGTGGGCAAAATATCTTCAACATCGGGGTAAGGGTGAACCCGTGAATGTGCGGCGTAAACCCATTACGAAATAAACGGGTCTTTAGCTGATCTTATGAACAAATCCCTGCTTAATTATTTGAGTACCGTTGTCATGGCGATGGCCCTGGCTTTACTCGTTACTTGCGCGACGAATGAGAAACATGAACCATCAGACCATTTGACCCCCGCCGTTTTCACGAGAGTTCCATCCACACACAGCAACGTGACCTTCCGGAATGTCGTCGATGAAAACATCAACAATTACTTTGACAACTTTGCGTACGTCTACAACGGGGGAGGTGTAGGCATCGGCGATATCAACAACGACGGACTCGCTGATATATACTTCACGGGCAATGAAGTTCCCAACAAACTTTATCTGAATGAGGGCAACCTCAGATTTCGCGACATAACAGAATCAGCCGGAGTTGCAGGTAACGGAAGATGGAACAACGGTGTTACGATGGCTGATGTCAACAGCGATGGACTGCTTGATATTTATATCTGCAAAGGAGGCTGGCACGAATCAATGGAACAACGCCGGAATCTGCTGTTCGTGAACCAGGGAGACCTGACCTTCAAAGAACAGGCAAAAGAGTTCGGGCTCGCCGAGGAAGGTTACTCGATTCACGCTTCTTTTTTCGATATGGACAACGATCACGATCTCGATGTCTACATCACCTGCCGTCCGGATTCTTTCGACCTCCCGCTCACTGAAATGGTGAAGCAGAAAGTTCTGTCGCCGGCCATCAGCAGGCACAAGCTCTACAAAAATGAAAACAACCATTTCGCAGAAGTCGGTCTCCAGGCCGGGATCACCAATACATTCGGTTATGCCCTCAGCGTCGTAACCTCGGACGTGAACAATGATGGGTTTACTGATATTTTTGTTGCTAACGACTTTGCTGAAAGTGATTATCTCTACGTCAACCAGAAGGACGGCACATTCAGGGAGCAGATAAAGAAAGCGACGAACCACATTTCCATGTATTCGATGGGCACCGACATAGCAGACATCAACAACGATGGCTGGGAAGATATCATGGTGAGCGAAATGTTGCCCGATGACTATCAGCGATCGAAGGTTTCCATGCCCTCTATGGATGTGGAAGGATTCAATGCGATCGTAAATAGTGGAATGCACAAGCAATACATGCACAACGTCCTGCATCTGAATCAGGGAAATCTTTTTTTTAGCGATGTTTCGCAGCTTTCCGGTGTTGCCAAGACTGAGTGGAGCTGGTCGTGTCTTTTATCCGACTTTGACAACGATGGCAACCGCGATTTGTTTGTTGCCAATGGGTATCGGCGCGACGTTTTCGATGGTGACCTGCAGAAAAAGCTCGCAACGTTTATTGCGAACAACCGCCACAAATACAAGTCACCGGAAGAGATGTTGCAAAAGGGTTTTAAGGATTTTATCAACGTCTACGATCCGATCCGCGTCACGGATTTCCTTTTCAAAAATGAAGGTGACCTTCGGTTTAAAAATGTAAGTGCGGAATGGGGGTTTGACGAAGCCGGGTTTTCGAACGGCGCAGCAGTCGGGGACCTCGATAATGACGGCGATCTGGACCTCGTCGTTAACAGATTGGAAGATGAAGCTTTTCTCTATGAGAATACATCAGCTGCGCGAAATAATTACGTCAAGATCAAGCTGGCAGGTCCTGTGGGCAACGCCGACGGTATTGGGGCCAAAGTTACGATCTTCGTTAACGGAAGTTTACAGTACTTTGAGAATAAAACGGTCAGGGGATACCTGTCTTCGAACGACCCTGTCGTGCATTTTGGACTGGGGCACGCGGCTAAAGTGGATAGCCTGCACGTTGACTGGAATGACGGAAGCATGTCAGCTCTCTACAACCTGAAGGCTAATGGCACCGTTACTGCGGAATACGACAAGGCACAAAAGAAGATCGTCACCAGGGAGAAACAATCGATTTTTACTGAATTGCCTGCTGAACAGTTTCCGGCGTTGCAACACCGCGAGAATATAGTTAACGAATACCGTGACCAGGTACTGCTTCCACACATGTTCTCACGAAGCGGGCCTTTCTTTGCAACAGGTGATGTAAACGGAGACGGTGAAGTCGACTTTTTTGTCGGCGGTGCGTCTGGCCAGTCCGGTAGCGTTGTTCTCCAGCAAAATGGAGCATTTATCTACAAAAAGATGCCCGCGTTCGAAACCGATCGCGGATACGAAGACATGGGAGCGTCGCTTTTCGACGCTGATGGAGACGGAGACCTTGACCTTTATGTCGTCAGCGG
>CBFGXV010000513.1:0-3153 GCA_965652755.1 uncultured Chryseosolibacter sp.
TCCGTTTGCTCGACCACGCCAAACACCGGATCGAGATGTGACCGATATTCCCTTATGGCGCTGTGAAACTCGCCCTCTTCCTCGAACAACGCCAGCAGCGGGTGTATGTCCCGTTTAAGGAAATCAAGCACCGCATTTTCATCTCCCGAAGCGAGCCCGGAGCTGATTGTCTCAAGCTGGACATTAATCTTAAAGAGCGTTTCGTCCAGAACCGGCAATTTTCGCGCTACCCGTATTTTCTGAAAGAGGTCCTTCACCAGGTGAAGATTGAACAGCAGATCTTCCTGAATGGCGCGTGTGCGCTCAAGCGATGAGTTGCGCACGTCGGCCATTCCAAATAACGGGAATACATCTTTAAAGACAATATCTTCGAATATCGCGGGTTGTCCCCGTCTCCTTTGGTCAAGGACCTTTTTTCCTGCCTCCACAAACCGCCATTGCACAACGGGATGGATATTGGTGCATTCTTCCTGGATGATTGCGCGGATTTCGGTAATAGCTTCTTCCCTGGCGCGTTTTACAGCTGCTGTGAACATTGGCAGTACGCTTTCCACTTTGTTGGCTATAACCGGATTCAGTTCCCCGCGGTTTGCGGATGAAAGCTCGAGCATTCCAACAGTCTGCCCTTCGTCGACAAGCGGAGCCAGAACAATACTTTTGACGCCTTTGGCGATCAAAGCCTCTTCAACAACGCTTTTGTAAGGGTATGCTTCCAGATCGTCCACGGCGATATAGCGCTTCTCCATCCAGCTGCGTTCGTAAACAGAGCCCTGATAGTTGCCGCAATGGCAATCAGTCTCTTTATCATCGGCAAGGCTTTTCCAGCAGTCACTTTCGTGCTCTGTGCTTAAAATTATCTTGTTGTCAGAATCGAAATACGCAAGCCCGAGTCTGATGTCCGGCATTGAAAAAATTGAACGAAGCTTGTGTTGTATCGAAGTAAATGTCTCTTTCCGGGTTACGGCATTTTTCTCTAGCAAATCATATTTGATGGAAGATATCATTTCCTGTTCGGTGACATCGACCATACGCAAAATCATAAATCCCCGAAACTCGAAATTTTCGGGACGGATGTATTGCAACCAAAGGTCAACATCATATACCTTCTCTGTCAGAAATTTGATGACGCTTGGATCGATCGGCCGCAATTCCCGTTTGCTGACGATTTCGAAAAATTGTCGACCGATCTCGATCTTATATACCTTGTCCAGTTCTGTTTGTGGATTTCGGATGGTAAACAAGATCGGTTTATCGAAATTGACCCTGACATTATAAAACTGCTGAAGGATCAGAAGACACGCCTGGATAGCTTTGCCCACCATAAGATCTCTGCCGGGAATATTTATAACAGCCGAGTTATCAAGGGATGCGAGATCGATATTCTGCTGAAAAGCCGGGGTTTCAAAAATCGACTTAAACTGAAAAGGGATCGTGGCAGCCGCCAGTTCCTTGTCCGCTTGCGCGGGTGCTATCACGGCTGACATCATGAAATTGATGAGGTCTCTGTGTTTTTCAAGAACAGCGAGATCACGGATGGGCTGCTTCAATTCCGGCGCGCGGCGTATGTGCTCGAGGAGCGGTTCTCCGAAAGGGATCTTGCCGGATTGAATCCCTTTTTCCCAATATTCTACCAGCAGCCTCAGGCTTAATACCGATTGAAACGGAAAAGATCTGTGAGGTACACTTTCAGCCATAGGCGTGTGGGATGTGATGTCAACAACGTTGAATGATGCGATCGGGTTCTGATTATTCAGTCGGATTTTCGTAAATTTTATTGTTGTGGGAAGGCATTCTTAAAAAGTCAGACTTCCAACCATTTCATGCCCCCGGGTGTCTATTGGCACAAGGAACGACCGATATGAGATTAAGTAAGATTGGCCTTTTATTTATTTGGTTTGCGATTTTTTCAAGCTGTGGTCTCGAAGACGACAAGGAAGCCGCGTTGCGGATATTTACCAGGGATTTTGACTTCAATGTGAGCGAACACGATTGGAAGGCAGGGTTCGCAGACTATCCCGCCGATCCGGCGGACTCGACGCTTTTTGAATTGAAGCACGCCTACACTGAGCCGATCGAATCAAAGCTGACGAAAAGATCTGTCATGCTTTCCGGGAAGAATGTCAACCGTGACCTCTTTATGTTTCTGAAAAAGAAGATAGAAGATCTCCAGCCCAATACTGACTATACGTTGACCTTTACAGTTGAACTTGCATCGGATCTGAACGAAACGCTGCAATTTTCGGGTGGTGCAGTATACCTGAAAGCCGGGGCTTCACACGCAGAACCGAAGAGTCTGATCGAAGCCGGAAACTACACAATGAACATTGACAAGGGCAACGGCGAGTCCGCCGGGGCGGATATGATCTTACTTGGCGATCTTTTTACAGCGAGTGCGAATACCGGGTATGCGCTTATCACACGGAACAACGCCATGGCAAATTCGCGCTACGTAGCCAGGACCAATTCAAACGGAGAACTATGGCTCATCATCGGTACCGATGCCAGTAGCGAAGGAACAACAAGAGTTTTCTACACGAGGATCAGCGTTGTGTTCTCAGCTTCCTGATGCTTTTTTCTTTTTTGGTACCGGGATTTTTCCTATCCGCGGATCATTCTTAAGGATCATTTCGCAGGCTTTGATCGCTGATGTTTCAAAATCGTCAGCGGTGGAAGGAAGGTTTTGCCATGCGGATTTTTTACCCAGTAACCGAATGGATCTCATGTTTGGAAAAATCTCCTTCAAACCGGCGTGGTGTTCTTCCCCCGTGGCGATCCAGACACCGTTGTCATGGAGATGGTCCTTGCGGTCGCGCAAGATCAACACCATTTTCTTCCGGACATAAACTGCATAGCATCCAAACATAGGGCGCAGGATAAGTTGGGTCGTGTCCAATCGGTCCAGAACAAAATCAAACGGTATCTTTGCTTGCTTTTTAATAATGTTATTCTTGAATCAGTGCGCGGTGAAACTTCAGAACCGAAAGCATCCCCCGAAAGTTGGGTCGAAGCGTGACTTCTTCCGCTAACCGTATACCACAAATTCACGAGGAATTTAGGTTGATGCCTTACAAGAAGCAGTTGTCTAGCGACTCCTCTTTTCGAAAATGTGTGAACGCGTGATCTCCTTGCTAAATTAAAATTTTTACCGCGTCG